>DATNPE010000197.1:0-2445 GCA_036703355.1 Allocoleopsis sp.
GATCACTTCAAATTCTGGATAGTCAGCTAAGGCTTGCTCTAACCCCAACTGCATCATGGGGTCGTCTTCTACAAGCAGGATGCGTAAGGGGGTGGAATGGGAGGGCAGATTCATAAGCGTTCAGGGCAGGCGAAACAGCCACACTGTCAGAATTACGATTGCGACCAGTCATTTCTGACAAGTGACAGGGTTGAATACAATCGATTAAATCAGCTTCAAACTGGCTCATCCAATAACGGATGCGACTTGTTCCATAATCTTTACAAAGAATGGGAGGCGATCGCAGGGTAAACAACACCCATTTTAGTGATGTAGTCAGCTCATCCGACTGGAGGAAGTTAGTCTGTAAAGGGGTGAGCCACTCTAGAGGGTAAGCATCGGATGTTTCTGGCAGTGGCGGGATGGCACCTTTTGTTGGGTCAGAGCCGCTTTTGACTGTTTCTGGAGCAACTGTTACTTGAGCAGTTAGTCACTGGCCTGGAGCGAGTTAGACAATGCACCCCCACTCATTCGCTGTATCTGTATTTGTGCTTGGCAACTTATGCCCCTAAAGCGTCCACAAGTTCTCCAGTATTTGCTCTCGGTCGGTCTACTCGCGATCGCTTACTTTGTCACCGCCAAAATTTCTATCTCCACCGTTGGCCTCAATGCCGATGCCACACCACTTTGGCCCCCTGCGGGAATTGCTTTAGCCGCCTTCTTGTTGCGGGGTTCCTGGCTGTGGCCAGGAGTGATTTTAGGCGATTTCTTCCTGGTTCAGGCGTTGGGCGGCTCCCCAGTGACTTCGCTGATTTCTTCCTGGGGCAGCGTTACTGAAGCGGTAGTGGCCGCAACGGTACTCCGGCGTGTAGGATTTCGGCCTAATCTGGAGCGACTGCAAGACGTTTGGGGCTTGATTATTGCGGCCTTCTGCTCTCCCCTGATTAACGCTACTTGGAGCGCCTTGGTGGAGGGATCGCTGGGGCTGCTGGATTGGAGCAACGCTTGGGAGAATTGGTGGACGCTATGGCTGGGCGACGGTATGGGCATTTTGGTCGCTGCTCCAGCGCTGTTGACTTGCCGCCAATGGCCCAGTCTGTTTAGAACGTCGCAGCAGCGGGTAGAAGGTGCTGTTTGGCTGACTCTCTTGTGTACGCTGAGCTGGGTGGTGTTTGGCTCCCAGCCAGAGACTGCGATCGCTCAGTACCCGCTAGAGTATTTACCGTTTCCGCTGGTGGTGTGGGCGGCGCTGCGCTTTGGGCAGTCAGGAGCAGTCATCGCTAGCTTGGTGGTCTCTGGAATTGCCATCTTCGAGGCGTTTCACGGACATGGGCCTTTCCTCGCCAAGGCGGAAAACCTGAATCAAGCTGTGCTGTTTTTGCAAGCTTTTATGGGTGTGGTGACGACCACGGCTTTGGTGTTGGCGGCGGCTGTGAATGAACGCCAGCGCACCGCTGAGCTGTTGCAGAAAAGTGAGGCCAGCTTAGCCAATGCCCAACGAATTGCCCAGCTGGGCAACTGGGATTTAGATTGGCAGCAGCAGCAATTACGCTGGTCCGATGAGCTGTATCGCATCTTGGGGTTTCTTCCCAAAACCTTTGCCCCTGATCCCGCTGTGGCCCTCCAGACCGTTCACCCGGACGATCGCGATCGCGTGCAGCAAGCCCTAGAGCAGGCAATGGCCGAGCGCCAATCCCTCCGCATTGACTACCGGATTCTGCAACCCGATGGCACTGAGCGCTTGGTGTGCGAACAACTGGCCTTTACGACTCATGCGGTGACAGGAACGGTCCAAGACATTACCGAGCGCAAACGGGCTGAAGAACGGATTCAGCTTTACGCCGATATTGTCAGCAATATGCAGATCGGTCTGTTGGTTTGGCGCTTAGAAGACTTGCATGATCCCAGCAGTTTTCGCTTGGTGAACTACAACCCTGCGGCGATCGCTATTTTGCGGATGAATGCCGATCTGGCCGAGTTTGTGGGGGGGCGGATGGTGGATATTATGCCCAAGCTGTTTGACTGTGGCTTCCCAGAGCTTTGTGCTGAAGTGGTTCACTCAGGTCACCTCCAGGATTTGCCAGAAATTTCTTACCAGGATGAGCTGATTCCCCGCGGGGTATTCTCGGCTAAGGTGTTTCCACTGCCCAACCAATGTGTGGGTGTGGTTTTTGAGGATATTAGCGAGCGCAAGCAGGCAGAAATTCAGCTCCAAGAAGCCTCTGAGCGAGTCCGGGAAGCGCTCCGCAGCAGCCGTTTACTGACTGAGATTGCGCTGAAGATTCGGCGATCGCTCAATCTCGACCAAATTCTCAACACTACGGTTACAGAAGTTCGCCAGTTTCTTCAAGCAGACCGCGTTTATATTGGGCATCTTGACCATTTTGCCAACGGCTATGTGCTGGCAGAATCGGTAGCAGAGGCTTGGCCCTCGGTGATGGCGCTGGAATACGATGAGGAAGGTGT
>DATNPE010000198.1:0-4108 GCA_036703355.1 Allocoleopsis sp.
AGGTTTGGCTGCGATGGTCGCGATCGCCCTAGGCGCTTGCAGCCCGACCGACTATAAAACCGAGGCAGCCCAGGTGCCCCAGATTGTGGTCAGTACCCTCAGTGACCCCAAGACTTTTAACTATCCACTCAATCAAGAGTCGCCCAACGTTTTTACCTATATTTACGAAGGGTTGATCACGGAAAATGGCTTTGGCGAGATTGAATCAGGCTTAGCGGCATCTTGGGAGATCTCGGACGACAAGCGGCGAATTGTTTTTACACTGCGCGACGGGTTGAAGTGGTCGGATGGAGAACCGCTGACAGCAGACGACATCACCTTTACTTACAACGACCTCTATCTCAACGAAAAGATCCCCACCGATACGAGAGACATTTTGCGAATTGGCGAAACTGGAGCCTTTCCAACGGTGCGTAAGCTGGACGATCGCCGGATTGAATTTACCGTTCCAGAGCCGTTTGCACCGTTTCTTCGCATCACTGGGTTGCCGATTTTACCCCGCCACGCCCTGATTGATTCTGTGAAGACAACGGGTTCTGATGGCAATCCCAAGTTCTTATCCACTTGGGGTGTGGATACGGAGCCTAGCAAGATTATTGCCAATGGTCCTTATGTGCTGGCAGGCTACATTCCCAGTCAGCGAGTGATTTTTCGCCGCAACCCTTACTACTGGCGCAAGGATGCTCAAGGCAATGCGCTGCCCTATATTGAACGCTTGATCTGGCAAATTGTTGAGTCTACTGATACCTCCTTGCTTCAGTTCCGCTCTGGGGGCTTAGATACTTTAGGCGTTTCACCAGAGAACTTTTCGCTGCTAAAGGGAGAGGAAAAACGCGGTAAATTTACGATTTACAATGGCGGTCCCGCAGCAGGCACCAACTTTATTTCTTTCAATCTCAATAAAGCTAAACGGGCCGATGGTCGTCCGATTGTAGACCCGATTAAATCTAAGTGGTTCAATACCCTGGCGTTTCGGCAGGCGGTTGCCTATGCCCTCGATCGCCAAACCATGATCAACAACACGTTTCGGGGGATCGGTCGGCCACAAAACTCTCCCATTTCCTTGCAAAGCCCTTACTATCTTTCACCGGAGGAAGGCTTAAAGGTTTATAACTATGACCCTGAAAAAGCCAAACAATTATTGCTAGGAGCTGGGTTTAAGTACAATGCCCAAGGGCAGTTACAAGATGGTGATGGCAATCTGGTGCGCTTTACCTTGATTACCAATTCCGGTAATAAAATCCGGGAGGCGATGGGAGCGCAGGTGAAGCAAGACCTGAAGCAAATTGGCATTCAAGTCGATTTCAACCCGATCAACTTCAACACGCTGGTGGAAAAACTCTCCACGACTAGAGATTGGGACTGCTATCTTTTGGGATTAACCGGAGGGGTAGAACCTAATGATGGCGCTAATGTTTGGTTGAGTCAGGGGGGGTTACACAGTTTCAACCAAGGCCCCTTACCCGGACAACCGCCGATTCAAGGTTGGGAAGCTTCTGAGTGGGAGAAGGAGATCGATCGCCTCTACATTCAGGGGGCGCAAGAGCTAGATGAAACCAAGCGCAAAGCCATCTATGCCAAGACACAGCAGATTACGCAAGAGCAAGTGCCTGTGATTTATCTAGTCAATCCGCTGTCACTGTCGGCGGTGCGCGATCGCATCCAAGGTGTGAAGTTTACAGCTTTAGGTGGCTCGCTCTGGAACATCTACGAACTCAAGCTCACTGAATAACTTGCCGAGAATCAGCCGCAATTCGGCGACTCACAACTTAGCGGTTTATGATCCGGAAAAGCTTTGCAACTCCGTTTCCATGACCGCTATTGCTGTTTGGGTGAAATTGCTCCGTCGTTGGCTGCCTGTCCTGCTGGTCTTGAGTTTGGCGATCGCCCTATCCTTACTATTAACGGGATGCCGCCCGACCGAGTTTCGAACTGCTGCCGCTCAAGTGCCGCAGTTGGTTCTGACCTCTTTGAGCGATCCCAAAACCTTTAATCCTGCCTTTAACCAAGAGTTTCCCAACGTGTTTCTCTTCACCGAGGAGCATCTACTACGGGAAAACGGGGTGACGGGTGACGTAGAGCCTGCGCTGGCAGAATCTTGGAGCATTTCACCGGATCAACAGCGGGTGACTTTTACCTTAAGGCCGAATTTGCAATGGTCGGATGGGCAACCTCTGACGGCGGCAGATGTAATTTTTACTTTTCAGCAAGTCATCTTTAACCCAAAAATTCCGACGGATTATGCCGATAGCTTAAGGATTGGAGCGAACCGAGCTTTCCCTCAGGTGCGGCAACTTGACGATCGCCGAGTGGAATTTATTTTGCCCGAACCGTTTGCGCCATTGCTGCGATCGCTAGCGGGTCATGATGGTGCGCCAATTTTACCCAAACATGCCTTAGAGGACTCAATCCAAACCGTGAGTTCCGATGGCAATCCCCAGTTCATCTCCACTTGGAGTACCGCTGCTAACCCCAAGCAACTGGTGGTAAACGGTCCCTACCAAATCGAGAGCTACGTTTCAGGCCAGCGGATCGTCTTTCGTCGCAACCCCTACTACTGGCGGCACGACGCTCAAGGTCAACAACTGCCCTACATCGAGCGGATTGTCTGGCAATTTATCGAGAACACTGACACGCAACTGCTGCGATTCCGTTCTGGTGATCTGGATGTGATGGGGGATGTACGACCTCTGCGGCCAGAGTATTTTTCACTGCTGAAGCGGGAAGAAAAGCGCGGCAACTTTAAGCTCTACAATGGTGGGCCTTGGTCTGGCACAACTTATCTCACCTTTAATCTCACGGAAGCCAAAGACAAAAATGGTCGGCCTTTTGTAGACCCGATTAAGTCCAAGTGGTTCAACACCTTGGCCTTTCGGCAAGCGATCGCTCATGCCATCGATCGCCCGCGCATGAACAACAATCTGTTCCGCGGCATCAGCGAGCTGCAAGATTCGCCCATTTCAGTCCAAAGTCCCTACTACCTCTCGCCTCAAAAGGGGCTAAAAGCCTATGACTACAATCCCCAAAAATCGCGGCAACTCTTGGAAGGCGCAGGCTTTAAGTACAATGCCCAAGGCCAATTGCTTGATGCCGAGAACCACCCTGTCCGCTTCACGTTGCTAACCAACGCGGAAAATCGTCAGCGGGTGGCAATGGGAGCCCAGATTAAGCAAGACCTCAGTGCTATTGGCATTCAAGTCGATTTCAACCCCATCAGCTTCAACACCTTGCTCGACAAAGTTTCTAGTTCACGAGATTGGGAAGCCCACATGATCGGGTTTACGGGTGGCATTGAACCCCACGGAGCCGCGAATCTGTGGCTGAGTAGTGGCGGTTCGCACTCGTTAAACCTGAAGCAACAGCCAGGACAGCCGCCGATTCAAGGTTGGCAACCGAAAGATTGGGAACTCGAAATCGATCGCCTGTATACGGCTGGCGCTAGAGAACTAGACGAAACCAAGCGCAAAGCCATTTATGGCGATTTTCAGCGGATTGTGCAGGAGCAATTGCCCGTGATTTATTTGGTGAATGAGATTGCGATTGTGGCGGTGCGCGATCGCGTCCAGGGACTTCAGTATACAGGTTTACCCAGTTGGGGACTCTGGAATATCCCGGAACTTAAAATTGAAGAGAATCCAGCTTAATTAATTCTGAATCCTGTGACTCAACCCGAAGCCATCCGTCGTCTTTTACAAGCTGTAGCTCACGGTGAGGTAACTCCTGACTCAGCCCTAGAAAAACTGAAGCATTTTGACTTTGAACCTGTTGAGGATTTTGCTCGTATTGACCACCATCGCACCTTGCGAACCGGGTTGCCTGAAGTGATTTGGGGTCCAGGCAAAACCCCAGAGCAAATCATCGAAATCATCAAGGTGCTGCGCGATCGCAACCCAGTGGTGATGGCCACTCGGATTGAACCCGATGTCTATACCCAACTGCAAAGGCAAATTCCCGAACTACACTACTACACAATGGCTCGAATTTGTGCCCTTGTGCCTGCCCGTCTAGAACCTCGTTACACTGGCACGATTGGCTTGTTGTCAGCGGGTACAGCCGATCTGCCTGTGGCTGAAGAAGCTGCCATTACTGCCGAGCTGTCTGGTTTTCG
>DATNPE010000199.1:0-2397 GCA_036703355.1 Allocoleopsis sp.
GGGCATGCGACGCATCGTTTTAATTGCTGGCTTTGAGTCTTTCAATGCGGATCTGTACCGCCAAGCTGCTCAACTGGCACAGGCTCGTTGTCCAGAGTTAGAAATTCGAGTGTTTAGCGATCGCGACCTCACCAGCCAACCGGAGGCGATCGCCGCAGCGCTTCAAGGGGCAGATGTTTTCTTTGGCAGCTTGTTGTTCGACTACGACCAAGTGTTGTGGTTGCGCGATCGGGTGCAGCAAATCCCAACTCGCTTGGTATTTGAGTCAGCCCTGGAACTCATGAGCCTCACCAAATTGGGAGAGTTCGCGATCGGTGATAAACCCAAAGGCATGCCCAAACCTGTCAAATTCATCCTCGACAAATTTGGCAGCGGCAAGGAAGAAGACAAACTGGCAGGCTACCTCAGCTTTTTGAAAGTCGGTCCTAAACTCCTCAAATTTGTGCCGATTCAAAAAGTTCAAGACCTCCGCAACTGGCTAATTATCTATGGCTACTGGAATGCAGGTGGCCCTGAAAATGTCGCCGCAATGTTTTGGACGATCGCGGAAAAATACTTTGGTTTAGCGATCGGTGAGATCCCTACCCCCATCGAAACGCCCAACATGGGCTTGTTACATCCCAACTATGCAGGCTATTTCGAGTCTCCTAAACAATATCTAGATTGGTATCGCGATCGCCAAGCCCCGATTGCTAATCTCCCCGTTGTTGGTATCCTTCTTTATCGCAAACACGTTGTTACTAAACAACCCTATATCCCTCAACTGATTCGCCACTTTGAGCAAGCAGGTTTAATTCCCCTACCCATCTTTATTAATGGCGTGGAAGGGCATGTAGCGGTGCGCGATTGGATGACGACTGATTATGAGCAAGCCCAGCGATCGCAAGGCAATATCGAAACCCCATCTCTCTCAAAAGACGCGGTAGCAGTCGATGCGATCGTCTCTACCATTGGCTTTCCCTTAGTCGGTGGTCCTGCGGGTTCGATGGAAGCGGGCAGACAAGTGGAAGTGGCGAAGCGGATTCTGAGCGCCAAAAATGTCCCCTATATCGTTGCGGCTCCCCTATTGATTCAAGATATTCATTCTTGGACGCGGCAAGGCATTGGCGGGTTGCAAAGTGTAGTGCTGTATTCCTTGCCAGAACTTGACGGCGCGATCGATCCGGTGCCGCTCGGTGGTTTAGTCGGCGAAGACATTTACCTGATTCCCGAACGAGTCCAACGGTTGACCGGACGGATCAAGAACTGGATTGAGCTACGACGCACCCCACCTAGCGATCGCAAACTAGCCATCATTCTCTACGGCTTTCCACCAGGATATGGCGCTGTCGGAACGGCTGCTTTGTTGAATGTGCCGCGATCGCTGCTGAAATTTCTGCAAGCTTTGAAAGACCAAGGCTACACTGTGGGCGACTTGCCGGAAGATGGCGAGGAACTGATTCGGCAGGTGAAGGAAGCTGATGAAGTTTACACCGATCACGAAGATGCGCCGATTACCTTAGTGAGCGATCGCAAGCTGGAGAAATGGCTGGGTTACCTGAAAACGAGCCGCATCGAGAAACAGTGGAAATCGCTGACTAGTAGCGGCATTAAAACCTGTGGTAATCAGTTCTGCTTAGGCGGTGTGCAACTCGGCAATATTTGGATTGGGGTGCAACCACCGTTGGGTATTCAAGGCGACCCAATGCGCTTGATGTTTGAACGCGACCTGACACCTCACCCCCAGTACGCCGCTTTTTATCAATGGTTGCAACACGATTTCCAAGCCAATGCCGTGGTTCACTTCGGGATGCATGGCCCTGTGGAGTGGCTACCCGGTTCGCCGCTGGGAAATACAGGCTATTCCTGGTCAGATATTCTGCTGGGCGACCTGCCTAATCTATATATATATGCTGCGAATAATCCCTCCGAGTCGATTTTGGCGAAGCGGCGGGGTTATGGCGTGCTGATTTCTCACAACGTGCCCCCTTACGGTCGCGCTGGACTCTACAAAGAATTGGTAACGCTGCGTGATTTGATCGCTGAATATCGCGAAGACCCTACGAAAAACTATGTCCTGAAGGAAGCGATCTTGAAGAAGATTGCCGACACTGGCTTAGATGCTGACTGCCCCTGTGACGAAGCCAGAAAGTTAGGCATCTCCCTTACCCCCGAAAACGCCAAGCTGTTCAGCGCTGAAGTATTTAACCGTTATCTAGTCAAGCTTTACGAATACCTGCAAGTTCTGGAAAACCGCCTCTTTTCCACCGGACTGCACACCTTGGGCGAAGCTCCTGATGCTGAAAATTTAGCAGGCTATTTGAAAGCTTACTTAGGTGAGGAATTGCCAGAACAGGCGATCGCCCAAGTCGTCACCGGAGCCGATTTCAAATCTCTGACTCAACAATTCGACCTCAA
>DATNPE010000200.1:0-3569 GCA_036703355.1 Allocoleopsis sp.
TGGAACCGGGCTGGGACTGGCGATTGTAAAAAGATCTGTAGACTTGCATGGCGGTCACATCGCCTTGGAGAGTCAAGAAGGGGTAGGCACAACATTTACTGTTACCCTACCGTTGAACAACCGAGCTATAACCGCTGAGGGAGGAACAGAAGCTATTGACCTAGTTGCTGAGAACGCTCCTTGGCGGCTAGCACCGCTTCAATCAAAGCTGAGCGGAAGCCAGCATGCTCCAGCTGAGCGATTCCAGCAATAGTGGTGCCACCGGGGCTGGTTACACGGTCTTTCAGTTGAGCGGGGTGTAATTCTGACTGCTGCAATAGCACAGCCGTACCCAGCACGGTTGAAAGAGCCAATTTAGAGGCGATCGCTCGTGGTAACCCAGCAGCAACCCCTCCATCAGCGAGGGCTTCAATCATAATGGCGACATAGGCTGGCCCCGAACCTGATAAGCCCGTGACGGCATCCATCCAAGACTCCGGTACCTCAACCACTTCGCCAACGGCTTGCAAGATAGCGATCGCTTGTTCGAGTTGGCTCTTGCTCACCGTTTTTCCCGGTGCGATCGCAGTGATTCCTGCCCCTACCGTTGCAGGCGTATTGGGCATCGCCCGAATAACTGGCTGATGCCCAAATGCTGCTTCCAGCTTGTTCAAAGACACACCCGCTAAAATCGAAATCACCACTGGCTGCGACTTTTCCTCAAGGCGACGTTTGCCGTCCTCCTCAGCTAGCTCAGTCGCTACTGCCTCAAAGACCTGGGGTTTAATCGCCAACAACAATACATCCGAGGCCGCTGCTGTGGCTCGGTTATCCGCTGTGACCCCGACACCGTACTTTTGTGCTAAAAAGTCTCGTTGCTGGGCTTGTGGCTCACTCACCAAGACTTCATCAGGGCGATAAAGCTGTTGAGCAATCAGGCGAGATAAGAGAGCTTCTCCCATAACCCCGCCACCAACTATGCCAAGCTTGATTGCCACCCCAGCCCCCCTGTTAATAAGATTGCGGATTTTGGATTTTGGATGTTCGATCTAGTCCAAAATCTTAACTTGTTACTGAGCCATCCGCTCCTGTTCAGGTGCCCAGGCAGGTGCAGGCGCTGCGGGACGGTTCGGACGCATGTTCGACGCTGACACTTCGTGCACCACGCCTGATTGCGTGCTGACTTGAACACAGCTCGGTGTAAACAAGAAGATACTTTCGCCAATTCGCTCTTGATGACCATCGATCGCGTAAGTGCCACCGGCAACGAAGTCCACTGCTCGTTGCGCTTGGTCGGGGTCCATAATGGTCAGATTTAAGACCACTGACTTACGCTCTCGCAACGCTTGAATCACCTGAGGCATTTCTTCAAAGGAGCGCGGCTCAATGACCACGACTTCAGATATGCCATTAACCGCCCCAGGCATGCCAATCACGTTATTCATTGAATTCGCTCCCATTCCTGCTTCAGATCCTACAGTTGTACGCTCCCGGACGCGACGGCGCGGCGGACGCTCTTCTTCCACTGCTGTTGGTGGCGGTGGCGCTTGAACTGGCTGCTCTTGCTGATAGAGATTTTGGTAGGCATCCCCATCATCTTCGTATTCGTATTCGTACTCCACTGGCTCATTGAGACCCACAAAGTCTCGGAGCTTGGTAAAGATGTTGTTCATTGTTCACTCTCCATCACAACTTAAGTTTGACGATCAGAACTTTCCGAGTGGTTTTTTTTGAGGCAGCCGTCTTGGAGCAGCTGCTTTTTTAGAGCGAAAAGAACATAAGATAGTTATTTTACTATCTGCCCCCTCTCAATTCTCACTTCTAACAAGCCTCTCAAAATAAACCAAAAGTATACATCAGCCTCCTCAAAGCAGGTAGTTGTAAAAAACCCTGCAAGAAATGCCAAACAACTTTAAGGGCGACAATATTCTTCAGAGTAGTTTTGGCATTATATTAGCCCATAGTTTGACCGACAGAGCGAGGGGAGGAGTGAAAGAGTGATAGCGTAGCGGGACGTAGTCCGGGGGTGAGCGGGTAATAACTCAAGGTGACGCACTTCGGGGATGAAGCTTGGTTGATAATTCTTAAGTTGAAGTTGAAGAATTCTCCCCATCTTCCCCCGATACTGGAGTTGTTCGTTCACCAAAAATCGTTCGCCCCAGCCGCACCATAGTAGCACCCGCTTGCACGGCAAGATGGTAATCATCAGACATTCCCATCGACAGTTCCTCTATTTGAAGATTCGACCAGTGTTGCTGCCCGATTGTTAGAGCCAGTTCACCAGTACGCTCAAAGACTTGAAGACTCTCCTGTTCGGATAATCCAAGCGGGAGAATGGTCATTAATCCGCGAATTTGTAGCGCATCGTACTGATCGAGTTCAGGTAAATCTGCTAATAGCTCTGGTACGCTCCATCCGTATTTGTCGGGATCTGGTGCAACTTTGACTTGGAGGCAGATTTTTGGCTTCAACGCTAGCTCAGTCGCTATCCGATTCAGACGCTGGGCGAGCTTGAGATTGTCACAAGAATGAATCCACTGGAATTGCTCCAGAGCTTTTTTGACTTTGTTGCTTTGTAGATGCCCAATTAGATGCCAGTTGAGGTCTGGTAAATCGCTTAACTGGGCTATTTTCACTTCAGCTTCTTGAATGCGGCTTTCGCCGAAATCCCGAACGCCAGCTGAGTAAGCCTCTCGCATTGCTTCCACTGCAACCTGTTTAGTGACAGCAATCAACCGGACGCCTGTCGGCAATTGTTGACGAATATTGACAATACGTTCTGCAATGGAGCCAGTCATTCGAGTTGATATGGGGGATGCCGATATGGAAATTATCCTCCTGGATCAGGCCGGAGGTTTGACGATTTCACCATGCTGCTTCAAAAACTAATTTCCCATAAACGCAGCCCAAGCCCAAGGGGGATTAGTTACTGAAACGTTTGTTTATGGATCAGCTGAAGCTGCTCAATGTCCTCAAGGGAACCAGTGCGACGAAGTTGGCGGAGACGATTTTCCACTAACAGCCGAGCATCTGAACGACTAATCGGTTCAAAGGCAAGACCCTCAGAAGTAGTGGTTACCAAAAAAAATAGGCGCTGGGCATAGAGAGTGGTGAATAATTCCTGGTTCTGTTCAACCATGCAAACTCGAAAAAGCAGACCAAACGTTGGGTGATTCAGGTAAGTTTCGCTGTTCATCAACATCCAAACTAAAAATACCCATCCCCTGTTAGGGGATTGGGAAGAGTCACCTAGGGAACAGGCGTACTGACTCCGATTAAAGCTATGCCGATGATAGCTTGATTCGGGACTTCCAGAGAGCCAAGCTTTGCTTTGATAAGAATATTAGGACTGTTAGAAGTACTGACTCCGATTAAAGCTATGCCGATGATAGCTTGATTCGGGATTTACAGAGAGTCAACCTTAAGATTGATGTTTATTGACAAAAGCCAGGGTTAAACACTAAGAGCTTTGAGAGCAGATATCTGAGCCTGGGCTTTGTGTAGAGACTCGTACCATTCCTTTTCTGGGTCACTATCAGCAACAATGCCCGCTCCGACTTGACCAGAAACAAGTCTTAGCGGTTCACACA
>DATNPE010000201.1:0-17358 GCA_036703355.1 Allocoleopsis sp.
AAAGAAATCCTCCGGGGTATCTTTGCGGTTTGTTTAATTATTGTCGGCATCACCCACTTTGTTAGACCAGAGCAATATGCCCACATCGTACCACCGCCCTTTCCGCCCTTGGCTTCGGTTTACATCAGTGGATTTTTTGAAATTCTAGGTGGCATTGGCTTACTGATTCCCTTTGTTAGCGTTGCCGCCGCTTGGGGCTTAATTTCCCTCTTTATTGCGGTGTTTCCTGCCAACATCTACATGACGTTGCACCACATCAAGATTGACGGCATCCCGCAAAACCAAGCTCTCTACTGGGCTAGGCTTCCCTTTCAAGCAGTCTTCATTGCCTGGGCCTACTGGTACACCCGCAACCCCGAAGCCCAACCAGGAGCCAACCAAGTTGCAGCGCAAATTAAGCCCCTATTTCAGAAACCAGATTAGCAGTGCTTCACCAAATGCGATCGCATCTCCTTCGTGAATACAACCTCAGCACTCAGCGCTCCCGACTCAGCACTCCTGACTCAAACCTCCACCACAATCTTGCGCTTAGCATGAATACTCTTCATGTGGCGCTTGACAGTGTTGAGCGTAATGTAGAGCTTTGCCGCAATTTCTTTATAGGAATAGTTGTCTTGATAGAGCAACCAAACTTCGGCTTCTCGCGGAGTTAAACGATATTGTTCTACCTCGGCGATCGCTTTATTTTGAATCGATTGCTGGCGATCTTCAAGGGTAACTAATAGCAATGGAGCTTCACTATTCTCTACGGCTAGCCAGCTGGCCCGTACCCGAATGGTATTGAAATGAGGGGTGATAATTTCTGCTTCTACCACCGCAGCAGAGCGACTTCGTGGGTGAGTTTTCATCAGGGCCTCACAGATGGGCCAAATCTGTTCCGGAACTCGATGGGGTTGCTCTAGGTTTTGAGTTAATTGATGACACACCTGGCGGGCATAGGAATTGCCGTGAACCCAATCACCAGTAGGTGTTAAGAGCAAAATGCCATCCATGAAGCATTCAATGGCTTCTTGCAGCAATGCAGGCTTGAGTTTTGAAGTAAGTTGGGAGTTTAAAGCGGGAATGGATCGATCAGTTTCTTCAGGGGCGGTGATTAAACTGTTCATTTTAGGGGGTAATTGAATAAGTGTTCTTAACCTGAAGCCTTCACGATGGAGTGAAGTGCTTTGCATACCTCAATAGGTTGGGGGGCTATTTTTTTATGCAGTTTTCTAATACTTCCTAGGAGAACAATGGCTAAAACGTAAAAGTTTAAAAAAATTAAAGTCGTTAATAAAAGTAGTGCTTGAGTTGCTACGAATGGTGAGAATTCTGCCAGTATCATCCAAAAAAATTAGCCTTTTGCTTAATACTTAGCGGCTTTTTCGCTGCAACATGGGCAGTTTCTAGCCTGAGGTACCAGCACGGCACCCCTCTACACTTTTGAGCGACAGTGAGGAGAGTGCGATCGCTAACTCTCTACAGGGGTGCAGATCGAGTAATAATGAGGACTACTGTTTTGCGTTCAGCTACTCATGGGCTTTGACTCATGCGTCCTCGCCAAAATTTAGTTGAAATTTTCTCGACGTTCTTGCAGTTTGATGGCGATCGCGTGAGCGGTTGGGCGACGGATGGGCGATTGCGTCGGAGTATGCAGGGATGCCTAGAGCAGTCCAACGCCTCTAGCACTGCCGATCACTTTTGGGCGCTTTATTGGTACAAAATTTGGCAAGCGCAGTCACAACCGCTAGCCGAGGCGCATTTGTCAGCGTACTTGCAAGAGGTGGGATATTGGGCCGCTCAGAAAACCGCGACCAGTTTTGCTAGTTCTCAATACACCCTGTCCGACTGTTTTCAAATTGCGATCGCCCGCATTGCCACTGTCCTCAAAGGCTTCAATCCCAAACAAGGCTCTAGTCTGAAAAACTATGCCGCCTCACTGTTTAGCAGTGCCATCAAAGAGTTGCTGCGCCAACGTCAGGAAGTGGATATTTGCACCGATTGGGCCTTGCTGCGGAAACTGAGCCAGAAACGGTTAATTGAATCGCTGCAAAATACTGGCATCCCGGCGGAGGCGATCGCTCGTTACGTTTTAGCTTGGAATTGTTTCAAAACTCTGTACGTCCCCAACCAAGCTACAGCTACCCGCAAACTCTCCAAGCCTGACCCAGACACTTGGGCTGCGATCGCCAAGCTCTACAATGCCGAGCGCCATAACCAAGTTGTCGTAACCGAGCCACAAGCCAGCATTGAAACTTTAGAAAAGTGGTTGCTTGCCAGTGCTAAAGCGGCCCGTACCTATCTCTACCCCAATTTTGTTTCGATCAATGCGCCCCAGCCAGAACAAGGCGAGTTCATCGACAATTTGCCTGAAACCGCGCAAGATTCGGTTTTGGCTGAGCTCATTGCCGAGGAAGAACAGCGCGATCGCCAAGACCAGCTAGCGCAAATTAGTACGGCTTTGACGGCTGCGATCGCCAATTTAGATCCACCCTCGCAACAACTATTGCAGCTGTACTACCAACAAAGCTTGACGCAGCAGCAAATGGCAGCCCAGCTAGACATGAAGCAGTACACGGTTTCTCGCCGCCTGACCAAAGCCAGGGAAACTTTGCTGCTGGCCTTGACGCAATGGAGTCGCGACACCCTGCATATTACTTTGACTTCCGACGTACTGAAGGATACCAGTACCGTTCTGGAGGAGTGGCTACAGACTCACTACAGCCCTTCTGACTCCCTATCCCGCCCGGAGCAGTCGCCATGACTTTCAACGCCGCCCTATTTGACCCCACCCAGATTTATCTCGAAATTCCTGCCGCTGTGCAAGCTCAGGCTTGGCAACAAAGTCAAACTCTAATTGCACCCCAGAGCCGTTGGCAAGCTTACCTGAACCAGCTTTGCCTGAATACAGTCCTACCCTGGCTGCAAGAGGAATATGTCCCTAGCGCCAAAGCATGGCCCCAGCAGCGATCTCTGGCTAATATTTGGGCGGTAGTGAATGGAACGGCGGTAACAGTAGATGCGACTCGGTTTGTCTTCATCCCGACAGAAACGCTGGATCTGGGAGAGTTACGGGTGCCAAAAGAATGGATTGATCTACCCAGTTGGGCGGGCAACTATTACCTGGGTGCTCAGATCAATATTGATGAGGGATATGTCAGGCTTTGGGGCTACGCCACGCATCAGCATCTAAAGCAAGAGGGTCAGTATGATGCCAACGACCACAGTTACAGCCTCAGCGAAACCCAGGTAATTGCAGATCTAAATGCCTTAGCTGTAGCACGTCAACTGTGCCCGGACGAACCCACACAAGCCGCGATCGCCCCCCTGCCGCCTTTAGCTTCGACTCAAGCTAACAACTTGATTCAGCGCCTAGGCAATCCAGACCTGATCACTCCTCGCCTAGCCGTGCCATTTGAGTTATGGGGCGCTTTGCTAGAGCATGGCGGTTGGCGACAGCGGCTCTACGAACAGCGCCAAGGGATGCCAGAGCAACAGTCTGTCTGGCAATGGCTGCAAAGTGGACTAACGAACTTGGCGCAACAAGGGGGCTGGGAACGAGTGGAGTTTCAACCCAGTTTGGCAGGCGCTAGAGGCACAGAAGCAGGCCAAACCGAGGTACTGCTGGTTCGGCAGCTAGCGATCGCGGGACAACCCTATGAGTTGCGAGTCCTGCCCCAATGTACTCCAGCAGAAAATATCTGGCGGTTTGAACTACGTCACGGTGCTGGAGAGCAAATTCCCGGCGGCTTCAAACTCAGACTGCTGACCGAAGACTTACGACCGTTTGAAAATAACGAAGATGTGGCGATCGCTGCGACTGAGGTGCTTTACATAGAAGTGGCGCTAGCTCCTGGAGAAGGCATGGTTTGGGAAACAGAACCTCTCCCAGAGAATTACGATCGAGAAATTTTGCGCTTTTAGCGGTTTGAGACCTAACCTCCAGCCCCTTAAAACGCTAAACTGTTGCTCGAATTGCAGCAAATCTATAAGAATTTTGATAATGTGTTACCTGCTGTAATATTTCAGATACAAAAGGATACGAGAAGGTAATGACCGGATTTATTCGCGGTTTCTTTGGCGCTAAAACGAAGGCAGAAGAGACCCCTCTAGAGTCCACCAACGGCGCAAGCAGCAATGGTGCTAGTGCAACTACCAACGGTGCAGTTAGCCAGCCTGCTCCCACGTCTAAAGCCTTCTTCCTCAATGATGACGAAGCGAAGAGCTTGGGTGATGTCGAATATATGCGGAAAGCGGTGAAAATTCGTCGCACCTTCCCCAAAACGGCTGGAAGCAATGTGAAAGAGATCGTCGCTGAAATCTCCTCTCTGGAGAAAAAGCTAGAACTCTCTCAAGCTCAAATCGAGATTGTCAACCCTGCGCCAGCCACTCAACCAGAGTCAGCCGTTCTGAATCAGGATGCGATCGCAGAACGCCGCAGCACCGACACCAGTATGGACCTGTTCCGCAACATGGCCCGCGATCTGAAGAAGCGCTAACTTCTATTTCTGGGTGTAGAGCAACTGTTGTTCTACACCTCGCCTAACTTCTGTGATTATTGATTGCCTTCCAGATTCCGTTGCGATTTTTGCCCATGTTAATCCTGCGATCGCGCTCTTCCGCTTCACCCACAAGGGCGATCGCTGGCTTGCAAATCTCATCAGCAGTCAGGACTTGTATCATGAAAACAGTAGACTTCACCCTTCTCCCTTGAATAGCAGATGAACCAGGTCACTAACCTATTAACTCGAATCACTCAAACTCCTGGTCAGTGTGGCGGTCGTCCTTGCATTCGAGGCATGAGAATCAGAGTCAGTGACATTTTGGAAATGTTAGCTGAGAATGTGAGCGCAGCAGAAATCTTAGAGGACTTTCCCGATCTAGAACTAGAAGACATTCAAGCCTGCCTAATCTTTGCAGCCCGTCGTACTGATTTTCCTCGATTGACCGCATGAATTTCTGGATTGATGCTCAGTTGCCTCCAACGTTAGCTAATTGGTTGCAAGACACGTTTGGGGTGCAAGCTACGGCACTGCGAGATATAGAGCTGCGAGATGCTCAGGATAGCGAAATTTTTGAGGCAGCACGAGTTGCCAATGCCGTTGTGGTGACGAAAGACAGTGATTTTGTTGATTTGGTTTGTAGACTGGGAACGCCTCCTCAAATTCTTTGGCTCACCTGTGGAAACGTCACAAATCGAAAGTTGCGCCAACTGCTAACGGTAACTTTTCCTGAAGCTCTAAAGAGGTTGCGCCAAGGTGAAGCGATCGTGGAAATCAGCAGCTTCTAAAAAGAAGTGAAGCGATCGCCTATCCTTCTGGAGAAATCAACACACCAATTTGTTTAAGAATGCTGAGAACTTCGTAGAGCTTATTCTGGCGAGGTAGGAGCGAGAAGATATCTGATAAATCATATTCTCCTTGAGCCAGCTTAATGAAGGCGAAGCTGCCACCATTCGTGACTAGGCCAAATAGAGGCTTTTCTAGATGGGGATTAGCCATCATGTAAGTCAGCGCTTGAGGGATTGCCACCTCTAGATCAAGCGTGGTGCGTTTTGACTCAATTACTAAAACCCAGAACTGGTTTTGTACCACCAAGGCATCAATTCGTCCTCGCAAAACCTCATCCTGATTGGCGATCGCAATTTCGATTGGGGTTTCTGCCTGGAATCGAAACGGAGCCTCATAGAAGCCTGCCAGATCTAGCAAAGGAGACAGCACCACCAACTTGATCGTTTCCTCGGTCAGGAAGCCGTCGGCTCTCTGATAGACATACTTATGCTTAATGCGATCGAGCTGTGTTTGCTCTTGGTCAGTAATGGGGGGTAAGTCAGCGAACCACTCTGTAAAAAACTGCTCATTCTCAGTGCGTCTCAGATCAAACTTGGCCTGGACTTGATTGAGAGTGGTGATGTTTTCAGAGATGGGGATTGTTTGAACCATTGCTAGCCCACTTTTGCAGCTTGCGGCGATGCTACCAGCTTAAGCGATCGCCCAAGCTATGATTTGATGCTCTAGTCATGGTTGCCGTTACTCACAGATTCTGGCTGACTGAGGGCTTCCACTTGCAACTTGGCGGACAGTTGTAGCATTGCTTTTTGCAGTTGCGGGGAAAGTTCCAAAGAGCCAGAGCGGATATGGAGATCGCGTTGGGGTAGGGGGATTTCGATCTGGCGTTGCCGTAACAGGGCTTCTATGCGGAAGTACAGTTCACTCTTGAGGAAAAACTGCTTGCTTGGCTCTGCTGTCCACACCAACAATTCAAAGTTGAGCGCATGTTCACCAAAGCCTTGAAACCAAACTTGCGGCGGTGGCACATTCAATACCTCTCGCTGGGCCTTAGCTGCTTCTAGCAATGCAGAACGCACCGAATCTGGGTTGGAGTGGTAAGCCACATGCACAGGTAGGTGCAACCGTGCGATCGCGCTATGGTAGGTCCAGTTTTTGACTTCTCCTTCTAGCAAACGTGAATTAGGCACAATAATCGAGATTTGATCGAGGGTACGGATAATCGTGCTCCGAGCGCCAATCCGCTCAATCGTGCCCTGATATTCTCCGACTTCAACAAAATCTCCCACTTGCACAGGTCGCTCAAACAGCAGCACCACGCCACTGCCAAAGTTCTTGGCAATATCCTGGAAACCAAAGCCAATCCCCACCCCCAGAGCACTCGCTACGATCGCCAAGGACGTGATATCCAAGCCCCAAATTTGTAGCAGCACAATGGAGCCGATGAAGATCAGCGTGTATTTCGTGATGATCGTGATGGCTTCTTGAGCACTGCGGTTCACGCCAGCAATACTTAAGATACGCGATCGCAGCACATTGGCGACGGCTCCAGCTACACCGACTAACCCTAGCAGCAAGCCCATCAGAATTAGCAAGTCGATGATCGAATATCCCTGCTTGCCCAACGTGATAATGGGAGCAGTAAAGCTCGTGATCAAAGCACTAATGGCGCTGTAGCTCCAGCGTCGAGAAGCTGGAAATAGATTCATTAGATAGAAGGTAGACCCCAGCCAGAGGGTGGCACGGGCGATCGCTAAACTTAGGTAAAGCAGCGTATCTATCGTTCGGGCCTGATCTTCCGCAGCAGTCTCCTTGGTTCTTCCTCTGGCTAGCCACAATCGCTGTAATCCAGGGCGCAGAGAGTAGTACCAGAAACGTCCGAGTAACACATGGAGGAGCAAGGCAACCAGGATGACACTACTAGCCATGAGCAATGCCTTCTGGATAAACTCGCTACCCCGCTCAGCTTGGGCCTCCTGCACAAATGCCTGAATTTGCTCGGCCCAAATTAAAGCTTGATCTGCTGGGGGACGAGACAAAATCGTATCTTTCTCTGTGACGGTGAGCAGATAGCGATCGTTAATTACAATCGTGGGTGACTGATTGCGCTCTTCTACCTCAACTGTTGCTGATTCTGGATGCTGTACGACTTCTCGCAGTTGCAAGTTGATCAAATCAGCCCGCTCTTTGGCGCTAAAGTTGTCCGAAGCACTGACGCGAAAAAGGGTGCGGCCATCGAGAACTACAGGGGCTTTCTCGGTAGGTTGAGCCTGCGCTGAAGCCGAACTCACCAATAGAAGGCAGATTAAGGCGATCGCCACTCCAATCGTCTTGAATAACTGCGAAAAAGCTGCGAAATATCGATTCAGCGTCACTAGCACCGAGAAAACCTTGAGACAGGGCGATAACTGCGTCTTGAGCGATTAATGCTTGTAGCGTTTTAGCATCTAATTCCTCACGCTGTCTTCTCCCTGTTGATAGGCACAATACGCACCCACCTTGATGACCGACCACTCGATCGCCTGCAATGAACCGCTCTATCCTTAGTGCTGTGAGCAGGGCTGGAGGCTAGATTGATGCTTGAGCAAAGTGATTTCGGCAAGCATTCAGCAATTCATCTAAGCCTTGACGACCCGCTTCTTGGGCATTGCGCCCACTGCGTTTAACGGCGGCGATCGCCTCAGCATTGGACAGACCCCGAAAGCTGACTAACCAGGCGGCTAATACATGCCCGGTGCGCCCAACGCCACCAGAACAATGGACAACCGTTTTCTCTTGCATTCGTTCAGCCTCTACCAGGAAGGGTAAGACCAATTCGGTTAAAGTGGGCACATCGGCAAAATGAAAGTCATTAATGGGTGCCCAGCAAACTTTATTGGCACCAAAGGTCTGGTGATAAGAGTCTAGGAGCTTTGGATAGGCGGCTAGTTGACGCTGGGGCAATAAGCAGACCACACGCTGAATGCCTTGATCCACCATAAAAGCTAGCCATTCATCCACAAAGCCCTGCGGCACCGAGGGTAAAGGAAATCCAGGACGACGCGCCCCATAGACAAACATCTCTTGCTCTGAGGCAGCAGCGAAACCATTAGCTGGTTTGATAACTCGACTCACCAAACGATAGTAGATGCTGTTCACACTAGGAACTACTGATACAAGAATATTGCAACTCACTAAAATCTTTGGGGTTGAAGATGGAATTTGAGCCCGTAAACCCTTGACCTTTAGCAAACTGATTGCGGAGTGGCTGTCCAGCTGGCAACAGGTAAACTTGGCTGGCGATCGGCAGATTATTTACCCCTGGCTTCACAATTGGGGTGACAATCAGTTGCACAGACTGTCCTCGATCTGGCTCCTGATTGTAGAGGGCTTGAAACTCAAAACTCCCAAGCGTCACCTTTGCAGGTTGGCGATCGCGGCGAATTGTGAGTTTAGCTTGCTGCTCTGGACGATAGCTGAGAGTAATGCTCGGTCTGTAAACCAAGGTACATTGAGCGATCGCCGCAGGAGCGGGTTTTGGTGTAGATGCAGAGGTAGGCGCTGATGCAGAGCCATGAGCCAGCAAACTCACCAACAACATCGGCGAAATGATCGGTTCTAGATATCGAAAAAGTGCCATTGTTTGCAATTTCAGCAGTGTCTATCTAGTTCTAATCTGTCGTCTCTCACGGCCAAAGGTACAGTTGTTACAGTTTTGGATCTGCCTATCCGTTCACGCACTTTATCGTGTTAGAGGCTTAGTGTTAGTGGCTCTTGCCTGACTATCTGACAGTGAGATCTAGGCTACTAGTCTTAATCCCAGTTGCATAATACTCGGCGATCGCCTACACGCTGAGATAGCGCCGGAGAAAAGTATCGAGGGATTCCATTTTCATGTGAAAAGTAGACTCTAGCCGTTCGATCTCCTTGGATGTGCAGAAAAACTCATTGGCAAGGAGAGTCCGAAGCGTTCCTAAAGCCTTTTGCACTCTGGGATTGACCAAACCAACCGCAGTTCTCACACTATCAAATAAAAACAGGGGAGGATTAATCACAATGGGTTCGCGATCGAAGATACGGCCAAAGATTGCAGGGATATCCTCACGCTTCAGGATTTCCGGACCACCCACGGCAAAGACTTGATTTCTGGCACCTTCGTTAAAGACCGCATCCACAGCGATTCTGGCTAGGTCGTCGGTGCTGACAATAGAAGAACGATTGTGAGGATCGCCAACTAAAAGATAGATGCCAGTGTTGCTAAATTGCTCCGCGAGGGGAAGGAGATTAGAGGAGAAACCAGAAGGCCGCAGAATCGTGTAGTCGAGACCGCTGTTTTGTAGATAGCGCTCTACTGCAAACTTGGCTTTGAAGGTAGGAGAGTCTTCATAGCCGCGATCGGCTCCTAGCACCGAAATAAAAACGAAATGCTGCACTCCATTAGCTTTAGCGGCATCAATTAAATCAATATTGGCTCGATAGTCCAAGGTTTGGGCATCACCGTCACTAGATCCAGTAGCGCCATGAGCACTGATGACATACTGCACCCCCTGACAAGCTTTTTGGATATCTCGCTCTTGTCGCAAATCCCCAATAAAGATGTCAGCGCCCCGATGTTCTAGCTCTGTATAGCGGGATGTGAGGCGCACAAAAGCTCGGACTGCTTTTTCTTGCTCACATAAAGTGTGGACAATTTTGCGACCTAGTCCTCCGGTGGCTCCAGTAATTAAAAACATAGGGGGTACTCAACTGGAAGGTGACTTGTTTGGATGCAGTTTAGCAACTTCAGTTGAAGCGTTGACAACTATCTAAGGTTCGACCTCCAATTCCACAATTACAGGCGCATGGTCACTGGGCTTTTCGAGTTGGCGGGGGGCAATGTCGATGGTGCAAGCGATCGCTCGATCATACAAGGCAGGAGTGAGGTAGTGGTGGTCAATTCGCCAACCGCTGTTGCGTTGAAACGATCCGGAGCGGTAGTCCCACCAGCTAAAGTGGCCGCCTTCCTCGGTAAACTTGCGAAACACATCGGCGAACCCCAACTCTAGGACTGTTTGCAAAGCTGCTCGCTCATGATCAGAAGACATAATGTGTTTCTCGCGCCCCTTGGGGTTGTGGATGTCGCGATCTTCTAAGGCGATATTGAAGTCGCCACAAACCAAAATTTGGGGTTGCTCACTGTCTTTGCGGTACAAAGCCTGAAGATACTCCCGCAGAACTTGCAGCCAATGCAGCTTATACACATACTTATCGCTGCCCACTTCGGAGCCGTTGGGTACATAAAGATTGACGATGCGGATGCCATTGAGCACGCCTGTAATCACCCGCTTTTGGTCATCCAGGTCACCCACCAAAGTTTCACCTAAAATTGGCGTGAATCCCGCCGTGACCTCTTCCAGGGGGGTGCGGCTAATCAGGGCCACGCCATTGTAAGACTTTTGCCCAGAAATATAGAGGTGATAGCCTAACTCGGTGAAGGGCGATCGCGGAAAGTCAGCATCAATTACTTTGGTTTCTTGCACACAAAGCACGTCCAGTGGGTTAGCTTGTAGCCAGTTGAGCACATGCTCTAAGCGGGTGCGGATGGAGTTGACGTTCCAGGTGGCAATCTTCATGCAGACTCAGCGATCGGTTGTGAACTCTAGCGGGGTTTGACCACCCCTTGGGGAGTATGCCATAGGAGAGAGGCTGTGGATAGAGGCGGCTTGGTGAAATGCTAGTCAAGTTTGAGACAGGAGGCGAGGGAATGGAAATCTGGCGCAAAGCAGCTTTGGCAGGCAAGAGAATCAGTTTGGGCGTAGCGATCGCCCTTTTGGTCAGTTGTGCTCAGTCTTTTGTCGCCAACTCTCCACCCTCGGTAGCCAGTCCTGCTGAGGCTGCCTCAAAGACCCAGATGGCTCAGTCTACGAGCCCACCTGCTCCTGCGGCATCCCCGAGTACAGCGGTTAAGAAGGACGTGCCTTATGTGGCAACGCCAGCGGAAGTGGTGACAGAAATGCTGAAGGTGGCGAGAGTCACCAGTCGCGATAAGCTCTACGATTTAGGCTCTGGAGATGGGCGGATTGTGCTGACAGCGGCGCAGAAGTATGGCACCCGTGGCGTGGGGGTGGAACTCGACCCGAAGCTGATTCAAGAGAGTAATGCCAGTGCCCAAAAAGCGGGTGTGAGCGATCGCGTAACCTTCTTGCAGCAGGATTTGTTTCAGACCAATCTCAGCGATGCCACCGTCGTCACGCTCTACTTGCTGCCAGAAATCAACCTCAGACTCCAGCCTAAACTTTTGAATGAACTGAAACCAGGCACCAGGGTGGTTTCTCATGCTTTTAATATGGGAGAGTGGAAACCTGACAAAACTTTGACGGTGAGAGTGCCCAGAACAGGTCGTATTCATGCGGTTTACTACTGGGTGGTGCCAGCCAAAGTATCGGGTAACTGGCAAGGAACTATTGCGACTCCCCTCGGTCGGCAGCCTGTGAATATACTTTTGCGACAGCAGTTTCAGCAAGTCAGTGGAGTTGCTACGGCTGGAAATGCCACTCTGCCCATTAGCAATGCCAAATTGAACGGCAATCAAATCAGCTTTACCACGAATCGCAAGGTGCAAGGCCAAGCTGCCACAATTCAGTTTACGGGGCAGGTGGAGGGCAATACCTTGAAAGGTGTGGCGACAGTCCAGGGAGCAGGCTTATTAACGGGGAAGTACAATTTGGTCGCTCAGCGGCGGGGATAGTTGCGCGGCGATCGCCTGCTGGCTAGGCGCTAAGCTCATTTGCACCAGCACCTCTGACAAGCCAAATTCCTGCCGCATTTGAGTTTGGATTTGCTGCAACAGGCGATCGCGAGCTAATCCATCGCGCAGGTTGACTTGCAGTTGCACACACAGCACTTCCTGTCCTAGCGCCACAGTCCAGAGCTTCAGAGCTTCAATGCTGACGATCGCTTCGTAACGGGTTAAAGCAGTTTGGATGGCGTTGATATCGTGGCTCTGGGGTGAGCGTTCTAGCAGAATATTTAAGCTCTGCTGAATCAAGGGAATCGCTCCAGTAGCAATAAATCCAGCTACCAGTAAGCTAATGGCTCCATCTGCCCAGAGCCAGTGCCACTGACCGACAGCGATCGCGGCTACAACCACACCCACAGAACTGATAGCATCAGCCACCATGTGCAGAAAGGCTCCCCGCAAATTCAAATCGTGGTGACTGTCCCGGTGCAGAAACCAGGCGTTGAGGCTATTCACAGCTAAGCCCACTACAGCCGTAATGAGCATGGGTAAACTCAAAATCTCGGTCGGGGGAGCTTGCAGACGAGCAATCGCTTCCCAACCGACCCAAAGCGCGATCGCCATCAGTCCCAAACCATTCGCTAAAGCGGCTAGAATTTCGACTCGGCGGTAGCCAAAGGGGGCTTGCAGCGACGCCGGAAACCGCGCTATCCAAGTGGCTAACAAAGCTAAGGCCAGCGATAGGGTATCAGACAACAAATGACCCGAATCGGCTAGGAGGGCTAAGCTGTGACTGTGATGACTCACGACTAATTCGGCTAGGGAGAAGCAACCTGTCAGAACCAAAGCTGTCCCCAGTAGGCGGACCTTTTGCGTGGGTGTGCTGCCTGAGCCGAGCGCGACAGGAGCAAACGAATGGTCACAATGGGCAGAGTGATGATGGTGGAGCATTAATGCAGGAAACAGGGAGCCCTAGAGGTCTACTCTAGATTAGATGCAAATTCTCTGGTGCAAGCTCCCTGCATAATCACAAGTTTCCCGAAAACGGTTGCTTTACCACTTTTTGTAAGGTAGGAATTTGCCCGACATCGTCAGCTTAACGCGATCGCCCTTGGGGTCTGCCTCTTTCTCCACATCCATCGTGAAATCGATCGCACTCATAATGCCGTCGCCGAATTTTTCCTGAATTACTTCCTTGAGTGGCATCCCGTAAACCTGCATGATTTCGTAGAACCGATAGATCAGCGGGTCGGTAGGGACGATTGGCCCCAAGCCTTTGACTGGGCAGGTCATCAACTCAGCTGCCACCTCTGGCCCCAAGCCTAGAGCCGCTACCAACTTGCTGGCTTCATCTTCAGAAGCGCTGGCTTGACGATAAAACAACGCCGCGATCCAGACTTCATCACGTCCGAGAATTTTTTCTAAATCTGGAAAACTCAAATTCTGAGCTTGCTTGGCTGCTAATAACTTCTCGGTAATTGCTGGAATCGTCATGAAAAATTTACTCAATATTCATCGATCCCACTAGTAACTAAAACTACACTACGTAGTTGTAACTAAAGTTACGGTGCATCAAATTCAGTTCTGCTGGTAATTGGGGAACATTTGTCGTCCAGCTCAAGTCTGATGATTCTAATTCCGAGAATATTTCCCCTGAGGGATGTTCTGCTGTAGAGAGAATCAGTATTTTTCACTAACAGTTTGAGGGCTCAGGACTGCGAGCGGCATTTTCGTCCCTGATGGTAATCTAGATAGTCACTCTCATCAATAAATGTGTCGAGTTGAGACTAAAGTAGAGAGCTGGGATTGTAAGCAACAGGGGGCAAGTTAAACATGACTACCGGATCGAGGTCGTTTTCGCAATCCTTGTATCCTTCTAGAGCGAATGTTTCATCTACCCATATGACGGTACAGGCTAGCTATCCCACGCCTAGCGCTGTTTCGAGTCAATCTGGTTTAGCGGCTCAGCGGAGTGACGCTGACAAACAGAAGGCTCACTTTATCGCGACTTACCGGGGCTGGCCGATCTGGTTGGTGCATGTGCGGATCAAACGTCAGACTGGATTTGGTCAGAAATATCCAGTGTTGCAGTGGCAGCATCCTGGTGATCAAGGAAAAGCGGGTTTGCGCTATACCTACCAAATTCGGACACGGCAAAGTTTGAATCAAGCACTAGAGATCGTACGAATTCTGATCGATCAAACTTTGGCGATCGCTCAGCAATACGAAGTCAGATAAAAGTGATCGCTTGGATGGGAATAATGCACCCTCAACCTGAAGCCAATTTGTGAGCATGGCGGGTGGTTTCGGGTAGCCGCCACTTGGTGGTGCAGCGCATCACATAATCGATCGCAGTTAGCAAACTAATTCGATGTCCTAGGGAAATGTAGAGCGGCTTAGTACCAACACGGGTTCGCAGCACAGCACCAACGGTTTCGCCTCGATGCCGTAGCGGTTGCCAAGCACCCCGCTCATTGGGTACTTCGTCATGCTTTCCCACCAGTAAAGACTTACCCACCCCAATCGAAGGTAGATTGACCAGTAAGCCTAAATGGGCGGCAATACCCATGCGCCGAGGGTGAGCAATGCCCTGACCGTCGCAGAGGAGTAAATCGGGCGGCGTGGTGATTTGTTCTAGGGCATCTAGCACCGCTGGAATTTCTCGGAAGGATAAAAAGCCTGGGATGTAAGGAAAAGTAGTGGGACGACGGGCGATCGCTTGCTCCACCAGTTGCAGTTCTGGGAAACTCAAGACGGCGATCGCGGCACGGGTGATCGTTCCTTCTGCCTCAAACCCCACATCCACTCCAGCCACTCGCTGCACAGTCCCTAGCTGATCTTCGGTGATGATCTCACTGCGTAATTGTTGCTGAATCACCGTGGCCTCTTCGGCGGTAGCGGGCCAAGCATGTCGGGGTTGGATCTTCATAAAGGATTACTATCGCGATGGCCGTCGGGCAGGATGGTCGTGCGATCGAGATACGCTTTTTCCAGATTGACCTGTTGGGCTCGGTACAAATTGCATCCCGCAAGTTGAGCAAATTGTAGATTTGCTTTTTCTAAATTAGTGCGGCTGAGATCGGCTGATGTTAAGTTGGCTGCACTCAGGTCAGCATTGTATAAATCTGCGCCTGCTAAATTTGCGCCTGCTAAATTGACGCCTTGCAAGTTAGCGTGTCGTAAATTAGCCCGCGATAGATTTGCTTTCTGTAAGTCTGCGCCCGCTAAATCTGCTTGGTAGAGCTGGATATTACTCATTTCCGCTGCTTGTAGCTGGGTCGCCTGTAGGTTGGCCTGAGTGAGGTTGGCATAAGGGAGATGAGCCGCAGTTAAATCGCTCCCCTGTAAATTGATGTTGGACAGATCTGCCTCAAATAGAAAAGCTTCTCCAGCATCAATTTCGCTAAAATCCCGTTGCCCCTCGGCGTAGGCGGATAGTATTTCTTTGGCAGTGAACCTCTGCATGGTAACCGTTCCCGACAGCATCTAGAGCGCCAAACTTTTGATGAGCTTGACGTTAGACGCTTAATAAGCATTTATACTTAAACTAAATAAAAATGTAAAATAATGTGACGAAAACTACGGTTCTTTAACGGTTTCTTAAGAATTTTAAGCTGCGATCGCCCTCTATAAGCATTATTCAGGCAATGTTAGCTGGGTTAGAAGCTCTAGCTTTAGCTACATAAACCAACTGTTGCAGATTAAAACTTTAGCAACATCTGTCGCCTTGGTGATACTTTCCTCAGCATCTTTCAGAAACAATGTCTTGCGAGGTATTCTTCATCCGACATTGGGTACGTGCAGCCACTTGCACGGGTGGAGTGGCAAGATCCAAATAGGGACATAACTGCACTGCCCAAAAATTGTTATGCCAGAACTTCGAGTCTCGATCGCCCAGCACTATCACGAGCGCACCAAGTACGACCCCCAGACCCTAGCCAGCAAGGGCCACTACTGGGATTGGCAGAACCAGCCTGTGCCATTTAAGGAATACAAAATCGGCACTTCCTTAGACCTCAAGCCTTATCTCACGGATTCTCAGGACTGCTTAGCGGCAGACTCGGAAACTGCTTGGTGGCAACGGTTATCGCGCTTGCTATTTTGCAGCTATGGCTTGACGGGCATGATTCCTACGGCGAGTAGTCCAGTGTATCTCAGGGCTGCGCCCTCAGCAGGCGGGTTGTATCCCGCAGAAGTGTATTTAGTGTCGCGAGGAACTCCGTTTTTGCCTGCGGGACTGTATAACTATCAGTCCAAAACCCATGCCCTGTTGCACTTCTGGGACAGTGAGGTTTGGCAAAAACTGCAATCGGCTTGCTTTTGGCATCCAATTTTAGATGACACCCAAATGGCCTTGGTGACGACAGCGGTGTTTGCCCGTTCGGCCTGGCGCTACCAAGATCGAGCTTATCGTCGCATTTTTCTGGATACAGGTCATTTGTTGGGCAATATTGAGCTGGCTTGTGCTCTGAATGACTACCGCCCGCATTTGATTGGTGGGTTTGCTGATACAGCGCTGAATCAGTTGCTCTATCTTGATCCGGAGCAAGAAGGGGCGATCGCCGTCATTCCCCTGGCGGATTTGCTGCAAGTGAAACAAAATCTGCCGCTGGCCGTGACCACCCTACCCTCAGCGACTCAAACCGAATATCCCAGCATTCCTGACGGTGAACTCCTGGGTTATTTTCACCAAGCAACGGAGATTCAGCCCAATGCCGTCTTCAAGAAAGCACAGTTGCGGCCACGTCTGGCGCAGCCACAACCCGATAAATACAATTTTCCGTTTTGCTTGAAAGTTGCTACGCTTTCGCCCCCAATTTCCTGGGGAGAAAACCTGGGAGCCTTGCAAGCAACTATGCTGCGTCGTCGTTCTACTCGCGAATATAGCGGCGAGTCAATTACCTTGGCTGAGCTGAAAGCCCTACTAGACTTCACTTACCAGCCGCAGCACTACACTGAGCAGGCGTTGGATGGGCATCCAGATTATTTCGTCTTGAACTCGATTCAAACCTTTGTGGCGGTTTCTGGGGTGATTGGTTTAGAGGAAGGCTGCTACTATTACGCCCCCCACACGCAAGAACTGCGACAAATTCGCTTCAAAAACTTCCGCCGAGAATTGCACTACCTATGCCTGGGGCAAGATTTGGGCCGTGATGCCGCAGCTGTAGTCTTCCACACGGCTGATCTAAAAACGGCGGTGGCTGAATATGGCGATCGCGTCTACCGCTACTTGCACATGGATGCGGGACACTTGGGCCAAAAGCTCAATCTTGCAGCCATTCATCTGGGTTTGGGAGTTAGTGGCATTGGTGGCTTTTTTGATGACCAGGTAAATGAAGTCCTAGGAATTCCAGTAGATGAAGCAGTCCTCTACATCACCACCCTGGGTCGTCC
>DATNPE010000202.1:0-10237 GCA_036703355.1 Allocoleopsis sp.
TGCCAGCGCTGCCACCAAAATGAAGATAGAGGCGATCGCCGTATACATCAAAAACTTCGTTGCAGCATAGCGCCGTTTTTGCCCACCCCAAATGCAAACGAGCAAGTAAACAGGTACTAGCTCGATTTCCCACATGATGAAGAACAGCAGCAAGTCTTGGGCCACAAAAACACCAATTTGGGCAGCGTAGAGCACCAGCATCAAGCCGTAGAACAAGCGGGGTCTGCGATCGACTCGCCAAGCAGCCAAGATGGAGAGGGTAGTCACAAGACCTGCCAGCAACACCAACGGCGCAGACAAGCCATCCACGGAGACTGCCCAGTTGAGACCTAACTGCGGTATCCAGGCAAATTTTTCTACGATTTGGAAGCTGGCACTGCTGGCATCGTAGTGCGTCCAAAAGGTGAAGCACATCAAAGCAAAGTCTATAGCTCCTACGCCAAGAGCATACCAACGCACCAACTTGCCGTCTTTATCAGGCAGCAGCGGGATGAACATGGCAGCGATGAGTGGCAGGAGAACGATCGCGGTGAGCCAAGGAACTCGATCTATCAGCATGTGGATAAGAACAAATACCTATCTGGGGAATTAAAGATATTTTACAGGACTTCGTGAAGCATTATTAACAGAACTTTCACCTAAGGATTTGGAAAAGCCATCTGCACTATTTTTCTTTAGTACAGATAAAAATTATTTTTCACTCACTCAAAACACGGTTCAATTATCTAGTCAATAAAGCCTATAGACACAATTTCAAGCAGGGCTCAATATCACCAGAAACTAAGTTTGAGAAGTTGAGGAAACTTGGTTCAAACGCGACGACATTGCCTGCATAAAACGGGACTACAACGGGCAATATACACACTTTTAACGATCGCCCCCTCAACTTCACCACAGCCGATACCACTCATCTTCCGTGCTAATCTCGACTTTAGTTGTCTAGTGCGATTGTGAATGGGTAGCCAATCTAAAGCCAAAACTATTTTCATTCTTGCTTCGATGGTGGGCTGGCTGATTGTGGGAGCAGCGTTGATGTATCTCTCTCCCTTGCTTGCAGATCTGATTGTGTCTTCCGATCGCACCCATCTCTGGATGCAAACCCTCAGTCGTGGCGATTACAACCCTGTACCAGCGGAGATTGTGGGAGGAATTGCGCTAACCATTACTGTTGTAGCGAATATCATTTGGTATCAGCGGTTTGAAGGCAAGCTTTAGGGCCTATGTCTGCCAATTTGCCATCTCCTCATTTTCTGCGTCGCTTCTATCAATTGGCGATCGTCAATATCTTTTCTAACTTGATGGTGCCATTGGCAGGCTTATTAGATATTGCCTTTTTGGGGCATTTAGCAGAAATTCGGCATTTGGCAGGGGTAGCATTAGCCACTGTCTTGTTCAACTACCTCTATTGGACGTTTGGCTTTCTCCGGATGGGCACCACGGGGATGACGGCTCAAGCGGTGGGGCGGGGCGATCGCGAGGGAGCACTCCTGGTTGGTCTGCGACATGGGCTGGTGGCGTTAGCGATAGGTTTGGTGATTCTGTTGTTGCAAGCGCCGTTACGGGCGATCGGCTTTGCTCTACTCAGCGCCACAGCAGAGGTAAAACTTGCAGGCCAAGCTTATTACAATGTGATGATTTGGGGTGCTCCAGCCACCTTGCTCAACTTCGTGCTCATGGGTTGGTTTTTGGGACGCGAGCAGAGTGGCAAGGTCTTGTTACTCTCTGCCATTAGCAACCTGACAAACTCCTTTATGGATTATTTCTTTGTGGTGCGCTGGGGCTGGGAAAGCGCAGGGGCAGGCGCTTCTACCGCCTTGAGCCAATATCTCATGTTGCTGGCTGGTCTGTTGCTCATCTGTCGAGAAGTCCGGTGGTCACAGGTACAAGCGATCGCCGCCAAAATCTGGGAACCTGTCGCCCTCAAAGCTGCATTCACGCTCAATCGTGAGATTCTCATTCGCACCTTTGCTCTGATCTCTACGTTTGCGGTCTTTACCAACCTCAGCTCTACCTTTGGCACCAATGTCTTAGCAACTAATACCGTTTTGCTGCAAGTTGTGACCTTGGCGGCTTACTTTATTGATGGCCTCGCCTTTGCGACGGAGAGCCTTGCAGGTATCTTTCGGGGGCAAGGCACCAACGAGCAATTACGGCTACTGCTGTGGATCTCTGGCGGAACCAGTTTTGTGTTTGGGCTAGGGTTCGCGATCGCCTTTATCTCCAATCCTGATCTCTGTTTTGGGCTACTCACTAACCACACTGATGTTTTGCAGCGGATTAATCAGTATGTGGTGTGGCTATTACCCGTTCTAGGATTTGGCTCGATCGCCTATATGTTAGACGGTTATTTTATTGGCTTAACGGCAGGGAAGATTTTGCGACGGTCAGTGGTGGTAGCGGCTGTGGTGGGCTTTGCGCCAGTGGCGATCGCGGCTTGGTACTGGCAAAATACCCATTTGTTGTGGTTGGCGCTGACTTTGTTTATGACTACTAGGGCTTTGATGCTGGGGAAGCAGGTGCCTGGATCTTTGAGGGAGTGCTGAGTGCTGTTCGCGTAGCGTGCGCGTAGCGCGTAGTGCTGAGGATTTTTGAGTGAATAATGCTGCTTGGTTGAGTTGGTGATTGGGGATGAGGTGAGTTGGAGACTGCTTGAGTGTAGGGGTCTCAAACAGCCTCCCAGGGAAGTATTATCTGGGTAAACTGCCTATGCTCAAAGGCACCATTTCTCCTTGGGTGGTAAAGCCTAACAACATGGGTTCTTGCGGTCGAATGAGTTTGCCTGTGAGGGCGCAGCGTTCTTCTTGTTGAGCAGTGGCATCGACGCTGGCCCGAATATCTGAAAGCGAAAGCGAGGACTGATAATTGCCAGATTTTTGCTGGACAAAATCCCACAAAATATCGCGGATCAATGCCTGATAGCCTTGATTGCCTGACAGCTCTTTCAGGCGCTCTTTGAGTTCCCGTTCCAAACGAATGCTGGTGACTTCCATTTCGGTGGTGGGGGTGCGAGTAATCGTATGCATGACTTTTTTTCCTCCAAGATCTGGACATGCTTGTAATACAAGTGTAGTATGTAAACAGTCAAATGCAAATTATCAGTTGAGCGAGTCTTCAGTGAGTCTTTTACCCACCCCCCACAATCCACGGCATTCGGCCAATTGCCTCCGCAGTTGGAACCCGATAGACATGTCCGTGGACTTTTTGTTGGGGACAGGTTATGGCCTATCACTCGACGCAACAGGCGCGGGGAATCAATTGGCAGGCTCAAAGCGGGCATTTGATGGCATTAATCAGCAGCATGGCCTCAGAAATGAGGTAGAGCGACGAAGCGGGCGGTACAGGTGTAAAGATGCTGTACCCACACAAGACTAGAAAACTCACCAACAGTGTTTTCCAGCCCCCGCTTCTACTCAGCAGAAGTGGGGGTTTTTAGTATGAGGAGTCAAACCGTGAGGATGACAACGAATGTTTTAGAGCAATCGGTGGTGGTGTTCTCCAAGAACTACCTCCCCCTCAGCCGCATCAACATTAAGCGAGCAATTTCGCTCTTGGTGATTGGTAAAGCCGAACCGATGTCTTTAGAAGGTACAGCAGCAGATGCAGCGGGTTGGCAAGTTCGCTCTCCCAACACAATTTTTTACGTGCCGAATCACATTCGCCTCACGGTTGCCAGTACAGAGCGACTCTGGAAAATCCCAGCCGTCAGTCGGCGAGAAATCTTGCGGCGAGACCATCACACCTGTCAGTACTGCGGCAGCACCAAGCGTTTGACAATTGACCACATCATTCCCCGCTCGAAAGGCGGAAAACACACTTGGGACAACGTAGTTATTGCCTGCGAACGGTGTAATCAGCACAAAGGAGACCGCACCCCTCATGAAGCAGGCATGACCCTCCGAACCAAACCCAAAGCTCCCATTCATCCCACCATTGCTTTCGCTGAACAGTTCTGGCAAGTTCGTAAAGAGGAACCTCCATGCTGAAACTCACCTACACCGACATGGGTTTGCACCTAGAGCGGCTGGCTCAATCTCCTGAGGAGCTGGTAGCCCGACGCGCCATCTTAGCGCTCCGCATGAACCAAAATCTGCATCTTGAGCCTAGCCGCGCTGCCTTCTTACTGCCCGCCGACCTCCCAGAGTTACCGGTGCTGGTAGCGGCAGTGCGACGAGAAAAAGGAGATGCGATCGCCCTCTGCCCGGTTTGCGATGACTATGTTGAAGTCAGCCTGCGCGGGATGTGGATCGCCCCGGAAGTGGATGCTCACGAAGGCACCTTCATTGCAATTATGAGCGATCGCCTGGAGTTCCTGCTCCATAAGCTCTGGCAAGTTAGCCAAACACAAGTTTCTTTCTTGTTATGAGCGAGTGAGCTAGACCAGCAGCAAAGCTAAATTTGTACCCTCAGAGAGGGTAGTCATCTATCCTCTCTCATTACTACGATCTCTTTTTCCAGTCTCTAGAACATGCAGTGCCAACTTTGCGATCGCTGATGCTTAGCGGAGTAAGGCTAAAATCAAAGCACCTGATAGCAAACTCATCAACAGAATTGGAAGGATATACGTAGAATGTTTTGCGGCGTGGGCAGTTGAGTAAAGCCGCTTTTTTAAGACAAAGCAGGCTATCCATTCACCTCCCTCAGCGCGAAAGCCACTTTTTCGCAGCAGCTTGTAACCTCTCACCTGATAAAAATTGACAGCCGTGAGCGACGATATTACCCATAGAGAGTGATATCTTTTTTCGATCGCGGCTGTTTCTAATGCTTGCAAAACTTGGGTGCCAACGCCTTGCCGAGCAAATTGAGGATGGGTATAAACTGCGGTAATTTGTTGGTTCTGGGTTGACAGACCAGAGAACCCTACTAGCTGACCTGCGGATTCCGCCAAAAAGAGCACCTCATCTCGCCCTCGCCAAGCAGCCTGTCCTGTCACCAATGCCTGAATTTGCTGAGGGCTGTAGTTGGCAGAACCGAGAATCTTGAGAGACTGAGTTTGTAACTCAATCACGCGATTGAGGTCTTCGAGTCGAGCTAAGCGGATGTCAACGTCCATGCGCTAGCGAGATTGATAATATTTGTACTGCCGTGTCTGAGTGAGATACTCTAAATAGCCTTCGCACATAAGTTCCCAAGCGTTTCATTTTGGTTCTCGTCACGTCGCGATCGCTAAGTTAGTGGTGCTATTCAGCACGACTTCAAGTAATGACTACGATCTGTCAGGGGTTGATTGCGGATATTGCTCCTAAAATTCCCGCACGGCTGAGGTTGCTAGCAAAACTGTTGTGTGAATTTTCTTCGCGATCGCCAAGTACAACAGAGGCAGCAAGGGCGATCGCATTTCAACTTTCGTCACCAGTGTTATCTGCTGCCGTTAGTAGGGATACGCTCGCTGTCAGTCCCAACCCACTGCTGAACATTAGCAGCCGCATCGATTTTGGCTTCTAAATCTGTCAACTTTTGGGGCGCATCGGGTGAGGCTAAGTAGTGATACACGGTTTTTACCTGCTGACCCAGTTGGAAGGATGTAATGGCAGAAGGTGCATCCGTAGGCCCGCCTTCATAGCGATCCTGCAAGTTGAAGTATTGAGCCCGCTGAAACTTCATCATTAACTGTCTGGCTTTGAAGGGGCTAATTCGAGTGGTTTGGATTCCTTTCACCTTCACGAACTGATTGCCTTCGTAAACGACTCTACCATCGCCGTAAATTGTGACCTTATACATGGGGCAAAACCCAAAACAAGCCGTACGTTCTAAGGTGATCACAGATTGGCGGACTTCACGACGGGGTGGCGAGAACAGCTGCGATACCAACGTAGAGTTGTCAGCCGTTAAGTAGGGAGACGTTGCCTCAGGTATCGCTAACACATTGGGGCTTGAAACGAGCAGTAAACCCAGACTCAAAAATAGGGGTAGTCGCATCACAGTTTCCTCACTCAAGCGATCGTTGGTTACTCCTTAAGAATCCCCTTCATACCTGCTCGTTCCGCCCCATTGGTTGATCTAAGTAGGTGAACTTTGGCTGTGGCAGTCGAATTAGCGAATGCAGCGATCGCCTCAGATACGACATGGCACAACGTACTCAGTTGACCTCAGCTCTTGCTATAAGTAACAAGGAAGCATCTACGATCGACGATGTTTGCTAGCAGTTCAGGCGAGGGGAGATCACACAAGGATGGCGGCCAACATCAAAGTAGCCTTAGTGCATGACTATCTGCGCGAGTACGGCGATGCAGAACGGATACTCCAAGTCATCCATCGTCTCTACCCAGAAGCCCCACTCTACACTGCATTTGTGGACTATCAGCAACTCGGCTCTGACGTTAAGCGTTTCACGGGCTGGGACATTCGCACCACCTTTGCCCAAAAGTTACCTGGGATGGCCCAGCACCCCCACCGCTGGCGAAGCTTACTGCCCTACTTTTGGGAAAGGCTAGACTTGTCCGAGTTTGATTTAGTCATTTCCTCTTCTGGTGATTTCTTCAGTAAATCCGTCTTGACCAAAGCTGAAACTTTGCATATCAGCTATTGCCACACTCCACCTCGCCATCTTTGGGAACGATTGCGATCGTATCCTCAATCTCAAAGCTGGTATGACACCTGGCTGAATACTCACCTGCGGCAATACGACTTTTATGCCTCCCAGAGAGTCGATCGCTACATCACCAACTCTCGCACCACAGCTCGTCGCATTCACAAGTTTTATGGTCGCTCTGCTGAGGTAATTCCACCTCCCATTCGAGTTCATGGCGAAGGGCAAGCAGGCGATCGCTACTACCTGTATGTGGGCAAGCTCAGCCGTCAGATGCAAGTTGACCTTGTAGTGAGGGCTTGCACGCAACTCAACCGCCCCCTCTGGTTGGTGGGGACAGGCAGTGATGCTGAATACTTAGATTCACTTCGTAGCTTGGCAGGTCCAGAGGTGAAGTTTCTAGGAGAGGCTCCGGAAGAGGCCCTACCCAATCTCTATACAGAAGCCAAAGCCCTGATTTTTCCTTGTAATCACGCTGACTTTGGTCGAGAAGCGGTAGAAGCAATGGGGCATGGTATCCCAGTAATTGCCTCGCAGCAGAGTGGCTTGCGGGAGGTGGTTTTGGATTACAGAACTGGTCTGCTCTTTCCCCAACCTACGGTAGAGAGCTTAGTGGATGCGATCAAACAATTTGAAGGGCTGCGTTTCTCCTCTGCCGCTTGCATAGAACGCGCTGAGGAATTTGCCGAATCCGTCTTTGTGGATCGGCTGCAATGGTATATTGCTCAAGCCCTGGATGCCCATCATTCCGTAGGGGTGCATCCAGAGCATGATCCCTTTGCGTAGCGATCGCTTGCTTAACAATTGCTACACAGTTTCTGCTTCTGCATCCACCACTTCCCGGACTCGATAGATGGGGCGATCTTGAGATTCGTGATAGGTCCGCATCAGCAACTCTGCCAGTAAGCCAAAGCTAAATAACTGTATCCCTGCCAGGAACAAAACCACTGCCAGGATGAGCAAGGGGCGATCGCCGATACTTTGACCCAGACCCAGCTTGAGGAATGTCAGATAGCTTCCCAGTAGCACTCCACCTACTATTGATGCCAGACCAAAGGTGCCAAATACATGCATCGGACGGGTCAAGAACTTCTTCATAAAGAAGATCGTGAACAAGTCCATCAAGACTCGCAGCGTCCGACCCAAGCCATACTTACTCTTACCGAAGCGTCGGGCATGGTGCCGCACTGGAATTTCGGTAATTCTTGCTCCTTCAATAAAAGCTAGCGCAGGCAAGAATCGGTGTAGTTCACCGTAGAGATTCATGTCTGCCACAAGCTCTGAGCGGTAGGCTTTGAGGGAGCAACCGTAATCGTGCAGTTTCACCCCTGTCACATTCCCAATGAGCCAGTTGGCAATTTTGGAAGGCAGGAGCCGAGTCAAAGCTGCATCCTGTCTCGCTTTGCGCCAGCCACTTACCATGTCATATCCTTCATCCAAACGAGCCAGCAGGTGAGGGATATCCGCTGGGTCATTCTGCAAATCACCATCCAGCGTAATCAACACTTTGCCATGAGCATGTTTGAAGCCAGCCGACATCGCCGCAGTTTGTCCATAGTTCCGCCGCAGGATCACGGCCCGCAAATCCGTTCGAGTCTGGGCTAGCTGCTTGAGTAACTCAGTCGAGCCATCACTGGAGCCATCGTCAACGCAGACAATCTCGTAGCTGATTTGGTTCTCGGTCACCGACGTGGCGATCGCCTCAATCAGGTGCGGTAAGCTTTGGACTTCGTTGTAGATCGGTACGATGACAGATACTTCAGGTTGCGGATCAGAAAAAGCAGGATTGGGAGTTTGGGCTCTGGTGGTAAGTGAAGTGCTCATTGTGGTAATTACTGATCCTCTTGACGCTTCAAGATACTCATGGTGGCCTGCGGTAATGCTATCAGTATCTCTGCACTGATTAATTAGGCGTTAGTTGATTCACTACAGTTTCACAAAGTTCCTAAAAAAAGCCTGTTGAGTTAAAGAGTTAGTGAAGCCCGTTCAAAATTATAGAAGCACTTCAGCATATTCACTAGGATGTTTGGCTAGTTTTAGTTGTATCAAACCAACAAGACCACTCGCAAGCGCTCAACTTCAGAGCCAGCTTGAGCATACATTAGTTTGCTAACTGCATCAATCGATACCAAAACTATTGCAGCGATCGCTTCGGCCTATTAGGAATATTCGAGTTATCTGGTTATCTCCTCTTTGCAAGCAGGCAAGCGGCAGGCATTCAGGGTTTCTAATACCAGGTTGATATTACAAAACTTCTTTGATCAAGGTGCTAAATCATCACCTGGATTCGCACAGGTATATCTAGGTTGGCGCTAACTAAAAGCTGCTCAATAAAAACCAAGATTAATCTCTATTTTTAGACTTTTCGGAAAACTATTTATGAGAAATCAGTTGGCGAGCAAAAACCTATCAGCCTCAAATTTGATCGAATGGTTGGCCTCAGCAGGATGGTTCAAAGCGCTGATTATTTTGGTTTTGAGCTTAAGCATTCTTTTTCGCTTTGTTAATCTAGAGCAGAAAGTCTACACGACCGATGAAGTGAGAGGGGTTTTGCGAATTGTTGGTTACACTAGCCAAGAATTTAATGAGCAAGTTTACAACGGCGAAATTGTTAGCAACCAAGAAATTCAAAAATACCAGCATCCCAATGAGAAGAGCTTTTCTGATACTCTGAAGGCCTTGGTGGGCAACCCAGAACATCCTCCTTTGTACTACTTTGTCAGTCGATTTTGGATGGAGTGGTTAAATCATCCAGTGGGAGCCAGAGTTTTTTCGGCTCTGACCAGTCTCTTTATTTTTCCTGCACTTTACTGGCTCTGTCTAGAGTTATTTGAGCAACCTGTATTCGGTGGAGTTGCGATCGCCCTGATTGCAGTTTCCCCATTTTATTTAATGTTGGCTCAAGAAGCGCGCCAATACAGTTTATGGACAGTTTTAACTTTAGTCTCTAGTGCTTCACTGCTACGGGGGGTACGAACTTTATCGAGGGCTAGTTGGGTCACTTATGCAGTAGCGATCGCCCTGGGACTCTACACCCATCTATTCTTCATTTTTGTTTTGCTGACTCACGGATTATATGTTTTACTGACTGAAAAAATTAAGAGTAAAACAACAGTCAGCTATCTCATTGCTACTTTTGGCGGCTGTATCACTTTTATGCCGTGGGCTTGGGTGATTTTAACAAGTTCCGGTCGTGTGAAAGACACAACAAGTTGGGTGGCATCTCTCAAAATTAGCTTGTCTAATCGCTTTGCCTATTGGCAAGCCAATTTAACTAGTATCTTCCTAGATTTTCATGATCTAAAAATTAATCAAATTTTTTCTTTGGTTGTTTTAATTCTGGTCGTATATGCGATTTATTTTCTTTGCTGTCATACCTCCCGCAGAGTTTGGCTATTTGTCTTGCTTCTAATTGGTGTTACAGCTTTAGCTCAACTGATTCCTGATTTACTTTGGGGTGGACGGCGATCGCTGCTTTCTCGCTATTTGGTTCCTTCCTATTTAGGTATCCATCTAGCTGTCGCTTATCTATTTACTCAGCAACTTTTTAAGATTCGAATGAACAATAATCACCAACGATTGTGGCGCTCCATTTTTGCGATCGTGCTTTCTGTTGGGGTTGTGTCTTGTGCAGCCAGTGCTCAAGCTAGAGATTGGTGGAAGGGTTCTAGTTCCATTAGTTTGCAGGTAGCCCCCTTCATTCACCAGGCA
>DATNPE010000203.1:0-4834 GCA_036703355.1 Allocoleopsis sp.
AAGCCTCTACTTCTATCCTACGCTGCTAGCTTTACTTACCTACTCATCAATAAAAAAGGTGGGCTATGCCCACCCTACAGATTTACAAATATGTAGTAATTAGCTGACTACAGCAGTTGACTTGACAAACGTAGTGCGAATGCGATCGGCGATTTGAGCAGGGGTAAGACCCAGCGTCACCATAGACTCCTCAGGAGTTGCGTGCTCAACCAACTCATCGGGGATGCCAATCCGCATTACCGGGACAGCGACATTGTGATCCATGAGCGCTTCCAACACCGCTGAACCGAAACCACCCATGAGGCAGCCTTCTTCCAGCGTTACCACTCGACCGATCTTTTGAGCCAAAGGAGCAATCAGTTCGATGTCGAGAGGTTTGGCAAAACGAGCATTGACCACAGTGGCTTCAATGCCATGTTCGCTGAGGATTTCTGCGGCTTGCATGGCTGGATAGACCATGGAGCCGAAGCCAACCAACAAGATATCATCGCCTTGGCGCAACACTTCTCCTTTGCCGATGGGCAGAGGTTCCCAGCCTTCCTCCATCAACGCCACACCATGCCCATTGCCACGAGGATAACGCATGGCGATCGCGCCATCGGTGTAGTTAATGCCCGTCACCATCATCTGCTGCAATTCGGCTTCGTCTTTGGGAGCCATCAGCACCATATTGGGGATACAGCGGAGATAGGCGATGTCATACATCCCTTGATGGGTCGGCCCATCGGCACCCACGATGCCCGCTCGGTCTAGGCAGAAAAAGACAGGCAGGTTTTGGATACAAACATCATGAATAATTTGGTCGTAGGCGCGTTGCAAGAAAGTGGAGTAGATCGCCACTACAGGCCGAACGTCTTCACAGGCTAAACCTGCGGCCATCGTCACGGCATGTTGTTCGGCAATGCCCACATCGATGTATTGCTTGGGCAGCTTGGCTTGCAGCTTATCTAAGCCTGTCCCTGTCGCCATTGCCGCCGTAATTCCGACAATGCGGGGATTGTTCTCGGCCAACTTCACCAAGGTATCGCCAAAGACTTTGGAATAGCTAGGAGGCTTAGGCTTACTTGAAGGAATCGCTTTGCCAGTTGCCAAATTAAAGGGAGATTGCGCGTGATATCCCACTTGGTCTTGCTCAGCGATCGCATATCCCTTCCCTTTCACAGTAGAGACATGCACCAACACAGGCCCTACTTGTTGGTGAGCCTGCTCAAAGGTGGCAATCAGTTCTTCCAAGTTATGCCCATCGATTGGCCCCATGTAGGTGAAGCCAAGTTCCTCAAACACCGCTCCCACCTTCGGAACGGCGAGGCGCTTCATCCCTTCCTTAATGCGCCCAAGTTCGGGAGAAAGCGAGCTACCCACAAAAGGCAACTGCTTCACCTGTTCCTGGAAATTGTCTGAGAGGAACTGCATCGGCGGGCTGAGGCGCATCTTGTTGAGATAGCGAGACAGCGCCCCAACGTTGGGTGAGATCGACATCTCATTGTCATTCAGCACCACCAGCAGATTGGTTTTGGGTAGATGTCCCGCATGGTTGATGGCCTCCAGAGCCATGCCCCCTGTGAGCGCACCATCCCCGATCACAGCGACGGATTTGAACTTCTCACCCTTGAGGTCACGCGCTAAAGCCATGCCCAAAGCTGCCGAGATACTGGTAGAAGCATGACCCGCACCAAAGTGGTCAAACTTACTTTCACAGCGCTTCAGGTAGCCCGCCACCCCGTCCTTTTGGCGCAGGGTGTGAAAGCGGTGATAGCGTCCTGTAATCAATTTGTGGGGATAGGCCTGGTGACCCACATCCCAAATTACCTTATCGCGGTCGAGGTCTAGGGTGTGATACAGCCCCAGCGTCAGTTCCACGACTCCCAAACCGGGGCCGAGGTGACCGCCACTGGCGGCAACTGTTTGTAAATGTTTTTCTCGAATTTGACGCGCGATTTGTTGCAGTTGATGAACCGATAGACCCCGCAATTGGTTGGGATGGGTCAGTTCACTCAGGTGCATACCGGAGTACCCCCTGGGTCGTTGAAATGGATTTTACTTACCTTTTTCACTCTAGATGGTTTTACTGACCTTTTTTCAACCAACCGTAAACCCTGAATGCAAGGTTTGGGCTTAAACCCTGGACAATATGAGAGAATCACCGCAGCTTCGTTTGTTGATTTAGTTGCTCTCCTAGTTGCTGTTTATGCGTCACATCGATCTTCCGCATTACTTGGCGCGCTACTGGATGCGTTGGTCTGGAGCTCCTCTGGCGATCGCAGGGCTATGGGCAGTTGCCATGCCGACCCCTCCGGTTGAGGCTGCATTCGTGTTTCAGCCTCAGCGCAATGAATATGAAACTTGTGCCGCTAACTTATTGGATGCGGGAATTGATCCCCCCATTGCGGCTGAGGCTTGTGGAGAGGTACTCCGCCCCAGAGACTTATCTAACTGTGTGGAGCGGATTACCCGCCAAACCTCAGTAGCCGCTCTGGATTCACTCTTGACCTGTCGTCAAGTACGACGGCCTCTAGAGCTGGCTAGCTGCGTGGTTGATATCAACCGCGAGACTGAAAATCCAGCGCTCCCAGAGGTGCTGGATACCTGTCGCCGTAGCTTGCTGCCCAAGCGCTTCGCAGACTGTGTGGTGGGTTTGAGCCGCCGTATTGATAACCTGAGTCCGACCAGTGCTATGGCAACCTGCCTGGACGCTGGTGACCCCGTGGTGGATGTCGCGCCCAACTTCATTCCCGTCGATGCAAATCCCTTACCTCGCTTCACCCCACTCACCACGCCTGTAGAGTCGCCTATCCTACCGTAGGGCTTTCAAGTCAGCGATCGCTTAGTCTAGACTGGAGCCAGAATCAACTCCTGGTTTGGCTTCAGGACCTGCATCGCCTATGACCCTCGGCAACCGGATCGCTGACTGGCTCGAAACCCATTGGGTAACGCCCTCTTATAGTGGCTGGCTTCTGGCAGGACTCGCCATTTTCTTCTTTGCAGCAGGCACCAACACACTATCTGGCTGGCTGTACGTGATGAGTGGCGTGATTGTGGCGCTTTTGGGCGTGGCGGCAATTCTGCCAGAGCGATCGCTGCGGGGCATTCATGTCACCCGCCTTCCGATCAATCCTGTGAGTGTCGGCAGTGAGCTGACCATCGAGCTAGACCTGGAAAACCGTACTGCTCAAGCTAAAACCCTTTTACAGGTTCGGGATCTGCTGCCCTATCGCTTGGCTCAGCCTGCTGCCACTGTCATCGAAGCCATTCCCCCTCGCCGAACTTACCGTTGGACTTACTTTCAACCAACCGAAAAGCGGGGCGTGTATCGCTGGCACAACTTGCAACTACGAACCGCTGCGCCACTGGGTTTATTCTGGTGTCGGCGGGAGCGCATCGCTAAGGCAGCCGCGATCGTCTACCCCACAGTCTTACCCCTCACTGCTTGCCCGCTGATCGATGAGATTGGCCGAGAAAACAGCCCTAAATTTCATAGCAGTCGTCGCTCCCAAAATGCCACAGAAGGCATTACTCGTGCCTTGCGGCCTTACCGTTGGGGTGATCCAATTCGCTTAATCCACTGGCGAACCAGCGCTCGTTATGGTGAATTTCGGGTACGGGAGTTAGAAGTTTTCACAGGCGGAGAAGAAATTGTTATTTGCTTAGATAGCGCTGGCGCTTGGCAAGCCGATGATTTTGAACAAGCGGTGATTGCGGCGGCTTCGCTCTACTTCTACATGGCCCACCGGGATACTCATATCAAACTCTGGACCGCAGGCACCGGGTTGCTTCAGGGCGATCGCTCAGTTCTAGAAGCATTAGCGGGCACCTATGCAGGGGAAGAGGTACGGGCAGAGAGTTTGCCCGACGCACCCCTGGTCTGGTTGACCCAAAATCCACAAAGCCTCAATACGTTGCCTCCCGGTAGCCGTTGGCTGTTATGGCCACCCGCTAACCAGAACACCCACTTCATCACCACCAACCTGGATTTTCCGGGTTTGGTGATCCAAGCGGATAAATCTTTACAAACTCAGTTGCAATCGCAGTTACAGCGTTCTTATTCAGGGGGGAGAGGGCAGGAGGTAGGAAGTCAGAAGCCAGAAGCCAAGACTTAGAAGTCAGGAGCCAGAAGTTAAGACTTAGAAGTCAGGAGCCAGGAGTCAGGAGCCAGAAGTTAAGAGAGTTTGCTGGACTTTGGCTTGCCTTCAGCCTAGAGGAGCGCTGCGATAGAATGCTGAGATACGCTTGTATGGAAGAGCTTGCCCCATGAACTCATCTGAAAACGGCACCCTCGCGAGTGAAAAGAATTTGGAAGCGATGCGGAACTTTGCCGAAACCTATGCCAAGCGCACCAACACCTATTTTTGTGTTGATTTGGCTGTGACAGCTGTAGTGATTGAGGGTTTGGCTAAGCATAAAGACCAACTAGGTTCTCCGCTCTGCCCCTGCCGTCACTACGAAGACAAAGAAGCAGAGGCCAATGCCACCTTCTGGAATTGCCCTTGCGTACCGATGCGGGAGCGTCAGGAATGCCACTGCATGTTATTTCTGCAACCAGATAACGACTTTGCAGGCCAGCAGCAGGAAATTTCTATGGATGCGATCGCGGCGGTGAGAAATAGCCTGTCAGCCTAAGCTGTGGGTTGTGAGCGAGGACAAGGCAATGAGTGAAACCATGCCACCAGAGTTTTGGCAGGCAGTGGAGCAGTTTAACCAGGGTGAGTTTTATGCCTGTCATGACACCCTAGAAGCACTGTGGCTAGAAGAGGTTGATCCCCTGCGGCGGTTTTACCAAGGGATTTTGCAGATTGCTGTCGGTTGCTACCATTTATCTCACCTGAATTGGCGTGGT
>DATNPE010000204.1:0-10192 GCA_036703355.1 Allocoleopsis sp.
ATTAGAGGCAAAACATCCAGTTGTTTTGAGTCTCATGCTAAAGCAATTCCAGCAACCGCCGCCCGAAAACTATCAGCATGCTCACTAAATATTTAGGCATCACTTAAAGAAATGGCTTTTATCCTGATCATCGAAGATGCATGGTTTACTAGAAGATTCTTGAGCAAAACCTTGCAAGCTGCGGGCCATACCACGGTAGAAGCGAACTGTGGTCAAGAAGGGCTAGAAAAAGCCATAACTCATGCTCCTGATTGCATTTTGTTAGATCTGCTGATGCCTGATATGGATGGTCGAGAAGTCCTGCAAAAGCTACAAGCTCAGGAACATAGTATTCCCGCCATTGTTCTCACCGCTGATATTCAGTCGAGTTCTCGGCAGCAGTGTCTAGAGCTAGGGGCGATCGCAGTTTTAGGCAAACCTCCCACCCCTGAAGAGTTAGCCGCAGCCATTGATAGGGCGATCGCGCCAATTCGAGGAATGACTTCATGAGGCTAACGGCTTATCAGCTAGATGCTTTACAAGAGCTGGTCAACATTGGCGTTGGTAGAGCCGCTAGCATTTTGAATGAGATGGTTGGATCTCATATTCATCTCCAAATTCCTTGCACCAAGCTGATTCCCTCAGTGGAGGTGCAACAGGAACTCGAACAACAGTTTGGCTTAGTTCCCATCTCAGCCGTGCGCCTAGGATTCAGCGGGTCCTTCACCGGAGTCGCTCAACTCGTATTTCCGACTGATAGCGCCTCCAAGCTGGTAGCTGTCCTGACTCGCGATGAGTTTGACTTATACGATTTAGATGCAGTCAGAATTGGCACCCTGAGCGAAGTTGGCAACATTGTGATCAACGGGGTCATGGGGTCCATTAGTAATGTGCTGCAACGCCACCTCCATTACTCGCTGCCCATCTATTTAGAAGATACTGTCAAAAATCTTTTAACCGCTCATAATTTTGAGATCGCCAGTACCACTGTCCTCGTGTCCAAGGCCCGCTTCACTATCGAACAATTGCTCATCGCCGGAGACATCATCCTCATCTTTAAATTGGGTGAGCTCGATACACTACTGAAAGCTCTCGATTTCTACTCAGAGAAATCAGTATGAATGAAGCGCAGTTGATTGAAGAAAAGTTTAGTTTGCTCGATCAAATTCCGCTGGGAGTTTGTGTGCTACGGCAGGACTTCACCATCCTATTTTGGAATAGTTGCTTAGAAACTTGGACCAAACTTTCTAGAAATCAACTGCTCGGCAAAAACCTCACGGAGCTATTGCCCCACTTGCAAGCCTCACAATATGTCAGTCGTTTGCAACAAGTGTTTGTGCATGGCACTCCGACAGTGTTTTCAGCCCAGCTACATCAATCTTTAATTCCTGCTTGCTTGCCCAACGGTCAATTTCGCGTGCAGCACACCACAGTGACAGCCATTCCCACTTTCGATGGCAATGGTTTTTACGCTTTGCTCTCGATTCAAGATGTCACCGACCTCAACAGCCAAATCCAAAATTACAAACGAGCGCAACGATTAGCTGAGCAGGAAATTCAGGAACGCAAACGAGCTGAGGCTGCTTTACAAGAAGCCCATGATGTTTTGGAGCAGCGAGTTCAGGAGCGTACCACGTCCTTGTTGGCAGCGAATGCACAGCTCCAGCGCGAAATTCAAGAACGACATCGGGTGGAGGCAAACCTGCGTCGTAGCGAGGAACGCTACCGTTCTTTGGTTTTGGCCAGTACTCAAGTCGTCTGGACGACCGACGCCAAGGGCTATGCAACGACAGATTCGCCGATGTGGCGCGTCTTGACAGGACAGAGCGAAACCGAGTCTCAAGGATTCGGTTGGCTAGATGTGGTGCATCCGGACGATCGCGATCGCATCCTCACCCTATGGCTGGACGCAGTAGAAGCCAAGTCCCCCTATTCGGCAGATTATCGCCTGCGAATTGTAGACGGCAGCGAACGTCACTTTGCGCTTCGGGGTGTGCCCGTGCTGGAAAAAGATGGCACCGTTCGAGAATGGATCGGCACTTGTACAGATATTACCGATCGCGTCCGAGCTGAAACCGAACGGCAGCAAGCAGAAGCAGCCTTACAACGATCTTATGATGAGCTAGAGCAGCGGGTGGCAGAACGCACTGCCGAGCTAGCCCAAGCCAACACAGAACTCCTCACCGAAATTACGGAGCGCAAGCAGGTAGAAGCAGCGCTGCAAAAAGAGCAAACCTTTCTCAAGGTGCTGCTAGATAACGTCGAGTCTGGCATTGTGGCTTGTGATGCTGCTGGCAACCTGACTGTATCTAACCGGGCAGCCGCAGAATTTCATGGTTTGAATGTGCAGCCACTTCCACCCGAAGCCTGGGCAGAGTATTACGGCTTACATCAACCCGATGGTACAACCCTGATGCAGACGACGGAAGTACCGCTTTTTCGGGCTTGGCAAGGTGAAAAAGTTCACAACATAGAAATGGTGATTGTCCCTCAGCAGGGTCAGCCTCGGACGGTGCTCGCCAGTGGTCAGGCGATCGCAGATGCCAAGGGTCAAAAGTTGGGAGCAGTCGTAGTGCTCCACGACATCACGGAGCGCAAGCAAGCTGAGCAAGAATTGGCGCGATCGCTCTCGCTCTTGCAAGCCACGCTGGAATCGACCGCAGATGGCATCTTGGTGGTTGATCGCCATGAAAACATGGTGATTTGGAATCGCAAGTTTGTTGAAATGTGGCAGGTTCCCAACGAAATCCTCACCAGTCGCAGCGATCGCCAGTTTGTCACTTATGCTCAGACTCAGCTTCGAGATGCTCCGGGCTTTTTAGCCAGAGTCCAAGCATCTTATATGCACCCTGATGTGGTCAGTTGCCACAGTGTAGAGCTGAAAGATGGCCGCAGTTTTGAGCGCTATGCCCAACCGCAGCAAATTGCTGGCAAAACCGTCGGGACGGTGATTAACTATCGAGACATTACCCAACGGCAGCAAGCCGAATTAGCACTGCAACAGCAGATCCAGCGAGCAGTCCTCCTCAAGCAGATTACGCAAGAAATTCGCCAAAGCTTAAATTCACAACATATCTTTCAAACCACTGCCACTCAAGTCGGACAAGCCTTTAGAGCCAATCGCTGTGTAATTCGAGCCTACCTAGAAGGACCGACTCCTCAGATTCCTTGTGTGGCCGAGTACTTGGAAGCGGGTTACACCTCTACCCAAATTGTCAAAGTGCCACTGGTCAGTCAAGCTTACGCAGGCAAGCTGCTGGCTCAAGACCAAGCGATCGCAGTGGCCGATGTCTATACCAGTGAACTTTTTCAGGCTGCTACCGCCAGTTGTACTCAAATTAGCCTCAAATCAATTCTGGCGATTCGTACTTCTTATCAAGGAGCCCCCAACGGCACCATCGCGCTGCATCAGTGCGATCGCTCTCGTCAATGGACACCGGATGAAATTGAACTCCTAGAAGCCGTTGCGACTCAGGTCGGCATTGCCCTCGCTCAAGCCGCCTTACTAGAGCAGGAAACATTGCAACGGGAACGGCTCACGCAACAAAATTTTGCCCTAGAGCAAGCCCGCCGAGCCGCTGAAGCCGCCAACCAAGCGAAGAGTGAGTTTTTGGCAACCATGAGCCACGAAATCCGCACGCCCATGAATGCGGTGATCGGCATGACAGAACTCTTGCTCGATACCCCGCTAACTCCGCAGCAGCAGGATTTTGCGACCACCATTCGCAGCAGTAGTGAAACCCTGTTGACGTTGATCAATGACATTCTGGACTTCTCGAAAATTGAGTCAGGCAAGCTAGAACTAGAACAACAGCCCTTTGAGCTATTTGCTTGCATTGAAGAAGCCCTCGATCTCCTAGCCTCTCAAGCTGCCGAAAAAGGCTTGGAGCTGACTTATGTGGTGAGGCCAGAAGCCCCCAGCCAAATCTTGGGTGATATCACTCGCCTGCGCCAGATCTTGGTCAATCTGCTCAGCAATGCGATTCGGTTTACGCCAACAGGTGCCATTGAGTTGGTTGTCACCAGCCAAAAGCTGCCTACAAACACAGTGCCAGCCCTAGCAGTTGGCGATCGCTGGCAGGGAAGTCAGAGAAAGAATACAGTCGCCTCGCTCTATGAAATTCAATTTTCTGTTAAAGATACAGGAATTGGTATTCCGGTGCGGCGAATGCACCGTTTGTTCAAAGCCTTTAGTCAAATCGATTCTTCCACCACTCGGCAATATGGTGGGACTGGGTTAGGGTTAGCCATCAGCAACCGTCTCTGCGGCATGATGGGCGGGCGAATGTGGGTCGAAAGCCAAGGTGAGATTGCAGGCAATCCGCCGCCAACTTGGCAACTTAGTGATGCAGGCCACTCTAGACCCACACCAGGTTCTACATTTTATTTCACCATCATTGCGCCAGCGATCGCCGCCTCCACCGTGAGCGAGTATTCCATGCCCTCTCAGTTGGCAGGCAAGCGCCTTTTAATGATTGATGATCATGCGATGAATTGTGAGCTAGTGGCAGAAAAGGTGCGGGCTTGGGGCATGACGATACAAACCGCCACCTCTGGAGCCGAAGCCCTGAAATGGCTCAGCCAGGGAGAGCCATTTGATCTAGTACTGCTAGATATTCAGCTGTCAGAAATGCAAGATTTGACGCTGTTAAAAACCATCCGACGACAACCCCGATGCCAAGAACTGCCGATCATTCTGCTGACTCCAATGGGATGGTCGCTAGAAAGTGAAGAAATTAACGCGGCAGCAACGGTACTCCTCGCAAAACCCCTCAAGCAGGCACAGCTACAAGAACTTGTGACCCAACTCCTCACTCCGCCAGCCCTACTTAAAACTTCATCTCCTGTGCCTATCACCCCCCCCCTGAACTTAGAACCCACTGCTTTGCGGATTTTACTGGCAGAAGACTACATCGTGAATCAGAAAGTCGCTTTACTACTGCTCAAGCGTTTGGGTTACCAAGCCGATGTCGCTGCGAATGGGTTTGAGGTGCTGGAGGCATTACGTCGGCAAATGTATGATGTGATTCTAATGGACATCCAAATGCCACAAATGGATGGGTTAGACACCACCCGTCGCATCTGTCAGGAATGGCCACCTAACCAGCGTCCTCGCATTATTGCAGTCACTGCCAATGCGATGCAGGGCGATCGCGAGATGTGCATGGAGGCGGGAATGGATGATTACATCAGCAAGCCCATCAAACTCGAAGAACTGTCTGAGGCATTGTTGAGATCCCACACCATAGCGCCCAGCCAAGACTCACAGGTTGATGGCTCTACCCAGATCAACTCACGAGCAGGCATCAGCGATGCGATCGATCTGAAAATCATGCAAGCCTTCCGCAAGATGATTGGTGCCGATGCCGTCGGAATTTTGGTGGAACTGATTAATAGCTACCTCCAAGAAACTCCCAAAGTCATCCAGAGTATGCGGGTAGCCAGCAGCCAAGGAGACATCGCCTTACTACGCTTATTGGCTCACACTTTAAAGTCAAGTAGCGCTACCTTAGGAGCCAGTACCTTAGCTAGCTTATGTAAAGACCTAGAAACTAGTTGTCAGGAGGGTACTCCGATGCATTTGCCAGACAAGGTCGCCGTGCTAGCGGTGGAGTTCACTAGGGTCGAAGCAGCGTTAGAAGTAGAGCGGCAACGGTGTCTAGCATGAGTGAAGCCTCAGAGCAGCGAGTATCCCCTTTAGTCTTAGTGGTTGATGATGATGTCTTCATGCGGATACAACTACGACGAGCTATGGAGCAAGAAGGCTACGAAGTCGTAGAAGCCACCAATGGCGAACAAGGACTGGAAGACTACAACCGAGTCCATCCTGACATTGTGCTGCTAGACGCTGTGATGCCCGTCATGGATGGTTTTACCTTCTGTGCCAAGCTGCAATCTCTGGCCAATGGCGATCGCACACCAGTCTTAATGATCACCGGGTTAGAAGATGAAGAATCGGTCGCTCAAGCCTTCGCTGCTGGAGCGACTGACTACGTCACCAAACCCATCCACTGGGCCGTGTTGCGTCAAAGAGTCAAGCGGCTCATACAGCAAAGCCAGCTCTATCGCCAGCTAGAATCAGCGAATCAAGTCCTCCAGCGTCTCGCTTCTGTCGATGGCTTGACTCAACTTGCCAATCGCCGCTGCTTTGATGAGCACCTCTATCAAGAATGGCAGCGCATGATCCGAGAACAAGCTCCCCTCACCCTCATCCTCTGCGACATTGATTTCTTCAAAGCCTACAACGACACCTACGGACATCAGGCAGGAGATGACTGCTTGCATCAAATCGCTAAAACCATTGGTAGTTGTGCCAAGCGTCCAGCTGACCTCGCAGCTCGTTATGGCGGTGAAGAATTTGCGCTAATTTTGCCCACTACAGCATCGGCTGGCGGCGTTAAAGTCGCTCAAGATATTCAGTACAAAATCAAAGCGCTACAACTGCCCCACAGCAGCTCCCCAGTCAGTCATTACGTTACTCTCAGCCTCGGAATTGCAGCCGTGGTGCCTCAACCGGATTCCAGTCCCTCCACCTTAGTCACCGTTGCGGATAAGGCACTTTACCAAGCGAAGGCGGCGGGGCGAAACCAGTTCTGTGTTCACCAAACCAGTCTTTAAACCAGTCTCTACTTTAAATTTAAGAGCTGCCAAACAAGTATTTCTTCAGGCAGAAGATTACATCGCCAAGATTGGCTTCTAATAGCGGTATTTATGAGAAAACAAGTCGCACAAGCTGTGGGGCGGATCTCAGCGATCGCTGCTGTAAAACATTTTTTAATCCCATCCCCCTGGAGGGGATGTTAGCCTAAGATGACTAGGACGCGCTTGAAGCACAGCCCCTCAGCCTAGCTGATGCTTTAAGCCGCTGCTGATGCGTCAGTGTAGATTAACAAACGTGCAAGGTCGAGGAATATATAGTGGTTGCAACTCCCGAAAAACAGCAACAGCAAGCCCCAGCTTCCAGCACCCCCCAAGATCGGGTTGCCGTCTTGTTGATGGGGTATGGCGAAGTCGAAAGCTACGAAGATTTTGCGAACTACAACGAGCAAGCTCTAAACTTACTCACTGCCAAGTTTGCGCCAGTGCCCACTTGGATCTATCCTCCCCTCGCCAAGCTCCTCGCAGTCTTTGACTTGCATGAATGGGGACACCAACACGACAACTTTATTTCCCCGCACAATGCCATTTTTGAGCAGCAACGGGCTGGGATTGAAAAAAATCTACAAGCTAGATGGGGCGATCGCGTCCAGGTTTTCAAAGCCTTTAACTTCTGCGCCCCCTTCTTGCCCGAACAGGTACTCGCTGAGATTAAAACCCAAGGCTTTGACAAAATCCTGATCTACCCGCTCCTAGTCGTCGATTCCATCTTCACCAGCGGCATTGCAGTCGAGCAAGTGAATAATGCTCTGGCAAAACTAGTCGATGGTACCGAGCACTGGGTCAAAGGTCAGCGCTATATTCCTTCCTTCTACAATGAGCCAGAATATATTGATCTGCTGGCTCGCTTGGTCGAAGACAAAATTAAAGCGGATTTAGCGGTGGCTCACCTGCCTTCCCAGACAGGCATCATTCTGATGAATCATGGTTGCCCGCATAAAGCGAAAGGTTTCACCTCTGGCATTGAAGAAAGTGAAGCGCTTTACAACCGAGTTCGGGAAAAACTGATCTATCGTTATCCGCTGATCTCTCCCGGTTGGCTGAACCACCAAACCCCTTTAATTGAGTGGACCCAACCCAATGCCGAACTAGCGGCTAAGAACTTGATGGATTTGGGAGCAACCGCCCTGGTGTTCATGCCGATCGGATTTGCCACCGAAAACCATGAAACCCTTTTGGATGTAGACCACATCATTCATGGCCTGCGTCGTCAACGGCCCGATGTGACCTATGTGCAAATGGAATGCGTCAATGACCATCCTGAGTTCTTGCAGATGGCGGCAGATTGGGCCAATCCGCAAATTGAGGCGTTGTTGGCAGAGCAAGCCTTGTCAGTGAACCCAAGCTTGGCCGCAGCGCAGGCAAAACAGGGACATGATCACCATCATCATGGTCATGCTCATCATGGTCACGATCATCACGGTCACCATCATCACAGCCACGATGGTCATGATCACCATACCCACGATCATCACGGCCACCATCACTAAAGGCCCCCTAGATAGAGGCTAGGTTTGTCAGAGCGATCGGCTGTTCTATGCTGAGCGATCGCTCCAACAAAACCTGATTGATGTCATGAAAAAAAGGGGGCCTTAAACCCCCTCTTGACTATGATTCTGGATTGAAAAATCTTGTCAGAGCTAAGCTGAGGCAGCTTTTATGAACGCTTGCTGCTTGAAGCACTTTCTTTGTTGCCATTGCTAGCGCTGCGAGTCACCAAAACTCCTTCTTGGGAAACCAGTGGGTAGCCTTCTGCGTCAGACACCACAACACCCCGAAGTTTAACCGTGTTCTCCACTAAACTTTGAGCGAATTGATCAAATCGCTCAGAGAGTTTTTCGTCTCGCAGTTGACCGTTTTGGTCAAAGGCACCCCAAGCTTGACCGATCGCGACTTGTTCTGGAATTACCCAGGCATGCACCCAGCGCATGATCACTCGCAAATCGTTTAGGGCGTTGCTGTTGGATTGTCCACCCAAGACGCTGATCAGTCCAGTCACTTTATCTGAAAGTTGCTCAAAACTCAGTAAGTCTAAGGCGTTTTTGAGCACCCCACTGATGCTGCCGTGATATTCCGGTGTAGACAAAATCAGGCCATCGGCTTGCTTCACTGCTTGCCGTAAACGAGCCACATCTGGATAGTCTAGATACTCGTCTTGCCCGCCTCGGCAGAAAGGCAGGTTTAGGGTGCGGAGGTCGAGCACTTCTACTTCAGCACCGAGCGATCGCACTCGTTCTGCGGCTACGTTTAGCGCTTGGTAGCTATGAGAGTCGGCGCGTAAGCTACCACCAATACCAACAAATCTAACCATAGGTCTAGCCTTTATAACGAAATTCCGTGCAAGCTTGAAATAGAGCTAAAGCTTTAATAGAAGACCGAGTTTGAATTCGCCCCAATAGACTTGATGAACTGCAAGCCTATTGTTTGATCAATTCACTCTTGAAAAACGAAGTCATTACGACTACACTTAATTTAGCAAATAAGTTTACATTTTGTCAAATTCACCTATCTCTGGTCACTCAGATTAATCAACAGATTGTTGCTTGCAACGGTGGTTCCTAGGAACAGATGATCTTAATTGCCAGAGGGATGAGTTCAAAATCCTACAGTCAGGATTAGGAAAGTTAAACTAGATCAGAGATTCCCTAGCTCCTACTGCCAAGCTGAGTGTTTGTAACTCTGCCCAGAGGAGCCAGGTTCAGGCGGGAGGCAAAAGGCAATCCAGTATGAAAAGTTTCCGCAAGGCACTAACACACAATCGCTTCATGAGGAATTCGGCTGTTACTGGGGCAATCACAGCCAGTTGGTTTCTGCTCCAAACTGTGTTGCTCACAACTCCAGGGCTCGCTCAAGCCAGCCGCGACTCCATTACTTATGGTGAGCTTTTGCGGAAAATTGATGCGGGTCAGGTATCGCGGGTCGAAGTTGATCCCACTCGCAATGTCGCGAGAGTGCGATTAGAAGGGGAAAAGAAAAGCGACACGATGCACGAAGTTCCTCTGCTAGAGCAGAATCCAGAGTTGGTGGAGCGAATTCGGGCCAATGATGTCGATTTTGAAGTGCAGCCATCGCCTGACAACAGTACAGCCGTTGGTTTGCTAGCCAACTTGCTGCTGATTTTTCTCTTGATTGCGGGCTTGCTGATCATTCTGCGGCGATCGACCAATGCCCCCGGTCAAGCCATGAACTTTGGCAAGTCTCGCGCTCGCTTCCAAATGGAAGCCAAAACGGGCGTGATGTTCGATGACGTGGCTGGGATTGAGGAAGCCAAGGAAGAACTGCAAGAAGTCGTCACCTTCCTGAAGAAGCCAGAACGCTTTACCGCAATTGGAGCCCGGATTCCTAAGGGTGTGCTGCTGGTTGGCCCTCCGGGAACCGGGAAAACCCTCTTGGCGAAGGCGATCGCCGGAGAAGCAGGTGTACCTTTCTTCAGTATCTCTGGTTCTGAATTCGTCGAAATGTTTGTGGGTGTGGGTGCCTCTCGCGTCCGTGATCTATTCAAGAAAGCCAAAGAAAACGCCCCTTGTATCATCTTTATTGATGAAATTGATGCCGT
>DATNPE010000205.1:0-2799 GCA_036703355.1 Allocoleopsis sp.
CTTACGTAAAATGGATCAGACTCAAGGCTTGCCTGTGCTTGGGCGGTTGTTGCAGTCTCCTAACTCATCGGTGCGGCGGGCAACACTGTCTCAGTTAGAAGGCTATGGCCCCCAAGCCGCGTCCTATCTTTTGCCCTATTACACAGCACAGCTCGATTCTTCAGACGACAACACCCGCAATAGTGCCATTATTCAACTGGGTAAGTTTGGGCCAGCCAGCTTGAATCTGGTGCCGAAACTGCGCTCTTTACTTGTGAGCAATCTGAAACACTCACCCGGTTACGCCGCAACGATCCTAGGAGAAATTGCGCGGGATACAGCTACAGCTTGGCAAAGTGGCAGTCTTTCAGCCAATCAACGCCAACAAGCGATCGCTGAACTGAACAAAGTGTTGAACGTCATGCAGGCTCCCAACGCTCGGTTTAATCGTGAACCTATTGATCGCGTCCGTAACGCCCTGACAACCCTCCGAGGTAGCACGCCCTAGTGAATGCAACTGATTGAACAGTGATCATGGCTCAAGTTATTCCGTCTTGAGGCTAAGGAAATCAAACGGGTGCTTCGATACGCTATGCGGTTGAGGCTGCTGATGTAAGCAGTCTAAGGTACTGTTTCTGGCAAACTGCATGGCAAAAACCGCTCTGATTACGGGTGCTTCTCAAGGCATTGGCAAGGCGACAGCGTTAGAATTGGCGCTTCATGGTTATGACTTGGTACTCGCTGCCCGTGAACCCGATCGCTTGAATACCGCAGCCGCAGAGGTACAAAAATTGGGGCGGCAGGCATTGGCAATTCCCACAGATGTGCGTGATCCCCAGCAGGTTGCAGATTTGGCGCAGAAGGCGATCGCTCACTTTGGCCAGATTGATGTGCTGATCAATGATGCCAGTGTTTACTACATGGGGCCTGTAGAAGCCGCTTCGCTGGAGGATTGGCATCAGGTAATCCAGACAAATCTTTGGGGTTACATCCATACCATTCATGCTTTGCTGCCTCATTTTCTAGAACGCAAAAGCGGCATGATTGTGAACTTGAGTTCCATTGGTGGCATCGACCCTGTGCCTTATCAAGTGCCTTACACCACCAGCAAGTACGCCGTGACTGGATTAACCAAATCGTTGCGCTCGGAGTTAGCGCCGAAAGGCATTCATGTTTGTGGCATTTATCCCAGCTTCATTCGCACGCAGTTATACGAACGCGCTTTGTTTCGGGGCCAAGATGCAGACAAGCGTTATGAACTGGTATACAACGCATTGCACAGCCCCGTGTTAGAAACCCCCGAAGATGTGGCTAAAACCATTCGCAAGGCAATTCAGCATCGAAAAAAAGATGTTTTGGTGGGAACGGCTAACTTTTGGACTGCGGCATTTCATGTCGTACCAGGTGTGATGAAGCCGCTCGTGCGGCGAGTATTTGGCATGAGCGATCGCCACACTTCAGTTTCGATGCCCACCCTTTCCAACGATTCACCCCAGGGCTGATTTTGTGGAACTGGCTTCACCTGAATGATTCCCCCATTCAGATGAAGGCGTTGCCCTTAAACGATTTCTATGATCGTAGATAGTCTGTCTAGCGTTTTTGCTGGTATGGAATTCGGGTTATGGCTTATTTCACATTTCTCATGGAACTGGTGGTCCTGTTCCTGCTGACATGCTTGCTGTGTTGGTTGGTGAACGCGTTGTGGATCTTCAATCCCTTATTCACCCTGGTATTGTTGCTCGTAGGAATTTTAGGTTTGGGTTACGGGGCTTTAGTTGTGGTGGATAATATTTAGGCCAAGCATTTAGGGAAGCACTCAGCCGCGATCGCGATGCCATTGATTTTCCACATCACCTCAGCCCCACAGTGGGAGCAAGCCCAACTGGCTGGAATTTACCAAGGCGACACCTTAGCTTCAGAAGGATTTATCCACTGCTCTACACTTCCGCAAGTTGAAGGAGTGGCAAATCGCTACTTTGCGGGCCAAACTGATTTACTGCTGCTCTGCATTAATTCCGAGCAAGTCCAAGCCGAAATTAAATATGAAGCGCTGGTTGGTGATGAAGCCTACCCCCATATTTACGGCCCCCTTAACGTAGATGCCGTCACCCAGGTTGTACCTTGGTCTCCACAACCTGATGGCACCTTTGCGTTACCCGCTGCGATCGCCAACTCATAGAACCAAATTTTCTGAGGCTGCGTCGGCAGCCTTTGTTGCAGTAGCTCACCCTTGAGGGTGTCGGTCCCTTAGAGCGACAGGTGTAATTGAGAGCCTGACTCGGTTTTCTGTACTTCAATCCGAGCTTGGAAGGCTTCCTTGAAGTGGGGCATGTGAGTGACGGTCAAGATGCAAGAAAAGTCAGAGGCGATCGCATTAATCGCGGCAATCAGGCGATCGCAGCCTTCACTATCCTGGGTACCAAAGCCTTCATCCACAATCAACATCTGCAAAGCGGTGCCAGAGCGTTGGGCCAAGAGTTTGGCGAGAGCGAGACGAATCGCAAAGTTGACCCGGAAGGCTTCACCGCCTGAGTAGGTTTCGTAGGGACGGGTACCCCGAATATCAGCAATCAGAATATCCAGGGTATCGATCAGCCTAGAGCTAGCTTTCGAGCCTTTACCACGTCCTGCCCGCTGGGTGACAAACTGCACGTGCAACTGGTTGGCACTGAGGCGAGCCAGGATTTGGTTGGTTTCCGCTTCCAATTGCGGCAGGACATTCTCGATCATCAAGGCTTGGATGCCGTTCTTGCCAAAAGCTTGAGATAGCTCGTGATAGACCCGATATTGCCGCCGTGCCGCTTGCAGTTGTTGTTGTTG
>DATNPE010000206.1:0-6413 GCA_036703355.1 Allocoleopsis sp.
ACTCCGTGGGTGAGTTCTACTCGGTGGCGCTGACCAACCACATGCAGCAAGCCGACACAGGCACCAAGATGGTCCACATCGGCAAGAACACCCGCAGCACCATCATCTCCAAGGGGATTTCGGCGGGCAACTCCAAGAACAGCTATCGCGGTTTGGTGAAGATTGGCCCCAAAGCCGAGGGCGCACGCAACTACTCGCAGTGTGACTCGATGCTGATTGGTGACAATGCCCAAGCCAACACCTTCCCCTACATCCAAGTGCAGAACAACACGGGTAAGGTGGAGCACGAAGCTTCGACTTCCAAGATTGGGGAAGACCAGCTTTTCTTCTTCACTCAGCGTGGCATCTCGATGGAAGACGCGATCTCGATGATGATCAGTGGCTTCTGTAAAGACGTGTTCAGTCAGTTGCCGATGGAGTTTGCGGTCGAAGCCGATCGCCTGTTGGCCCTGAAGCTAGAAGGCAGCGTGGGTTAAGACCTCTCCCCCAGCCCCTCTCCTTGCAGGAGAGGGGAGCAATCAGAATTGCGATCGCACCCTCTCCAACTTGCTCAAATCCCTAACCCTCAAGCATTCCAGAGTTTTAATCAGTTGCAATGATCATTGAAAATAGCGAAGTTATCTTATCCGTCCGGGATCTGACCGCGAATGTGGACGGCACCCAAATCCTCAAAGGCTTGAACCTGGAAGTTAAGGCTGGAGAAATTCACGCCATTATGGGGCCAAACGGTTCTGGTAAGAGTACTTTTTCCAAAATTTTGGCAGGGCACCCCGCTTACGAAGTCACAGGTGGCGAAGTCATCTTCCTGGGCGAAAATCTGCTGGAGATGGAACCGGAAGAACGGGCGCGATCGGGTGTGTTTTTGGCGTTCCAGTACCCGCTAGAAATTCCAGGGGTGAGCAACCTCGACTTCTTGCGCGTGGCATATAACTCCCGGCGCAAACATCAAGGTCTCGAAGAACTTGACGCCTTTGACTTCGATGATTTGGTGCGGCAAAAGCTGGATGTGGTCAAGATGGACCCCGCGTTTCTGAACCGCAGCGTCAACGAAGGCTTCTCTGGTGGGGAGAAAAAGCGCAACGAAATTCTGCAAATGGCACTGCTGGAACCCAAACTAGCCATTCTGGATGAAACTGATTCTGGTTTGGACATCGACGCACTCAAGATCGTGTCTGGTGGTGTGAACCAACTCACCAGTCCCCAGAACGCCACGATCATGATCACCCACTACCAACGCTTGCTCAACTACATCACCCCGGACTTTGTGCATGTAATGGAAGGCGGTCGCATCTTGACTACAGGCGGTAAGGAACTGGCGCTGGAACTGGAAGAGCGCGGTTATGACTGGGTGAGAGAAGAAGACGCGGCTGAGGTGGCAGCACGATGACGATTCAAGTTTCTCCCGAACAGACTGCGAGTTCCCAGGCGGCAGCCAACCGGGAAGCTTACTTAACTCAGTTGTTGAAGTTGGCTCAAAGCGCTGAGGTGACCGTTAGCGATCGCCTCCCCGAACTCAGATCCCAAGCTGCTGCTTTGGTGCAAGAACAAACCTTCCCCACGACTCGCAACGAAGAATGGCGGTTTACCGATTTGTCGCCGTTGTTGCAGGTGGAGTTGGCAGTTGGCGATCGCTCATTAGCTGTTAGCTCTGAAGCTGCTCAAGCATTTGCTTTGCCAGAAGCGGCTGAGAGTCGGTTGGTGTTTGTCAATGGTGTCTATGCACCGAAACTCTCAGCGATCGCCAATCTCCCTGCCAATCTTTTTGTCGGCAACCTGGCCGCGTTACCAGATGCGTTGCAAGCGCGATCGCAGAACTACCTGGCGAAGCAAGCGGGTGCAGAAGAAGTCTTTACCGCACTCAACACCGCAGGTTTAAGCGATGCGGCTGTGGTTTGGCTTGCGAAGAATCAGGAAGTTGAAACGCCGATTCATCTCCTGTTTGTCTCGACTGCAAGCGATCGCCCCGTGCTTTCTCAGCCTCGCTGCTTGGTGGTAGCAGAAACAGGTAGCAGCGTCACGTTAGTGGAAGACTATGTCACGGTGGGTGAGGGGGTATATTTCACCAATCCCGTGACGGAAATCTGGGTCGAACAAAATGCTCAGGTGCGCCACATTAGAGTTCAGCGGGACAGCCAAAACGCTTTCCACATTGGCAAAACTGCGGTCAGCCAAGCACGAGACAGCCGCTACACCTGCAATGCGGTCAGCTTCGGCGCTCAACTATCGCGGCACAATTTAGAAGTTTTCCAAACCGGAGAGCAGACCGAGACCAACCTCAACGGCCTCACCATGATTGGCGGCGAGCAGTTGGGTGATACTCACAGCACGATCGCCTACACCCAACCTCACGGCAGCAGTCGCCAACTTCACAAAACCATTGTGGATGGTCAGGCGCGAGCGGTGTTCAACGGTAAAGTCTTTGTGCCCAAGCTGGCGCAACTCACGGACGCAGGGCAGCTCAACCGCAATTTGCTCCTCTCCTCCAAAGCCCGTGTCGATACGAAGCCGCAGCTAGAAATCACGGCGGATAACGTCAAGTGTAGCCACGGCGCAACGGTGGGGCAGATCGACCCCGATGAAATCTTCTATCTGCAAAGTCGTGGTCTGGATCAGGCCAGTGCCCGTCAGCTTTTGGTTTACGCCTTCGCGATCGAGATTATTGATCAAATTCCCGTAGCCTCCGTGCGCGATCGCCTGTCTCAGCTAGTGAAACAACGAGCTTTTTAGAACCATGACTATTGCTCAGGAAAGAACTCTCGCCGCCCAGGTCCGCGCTGACTTCCCGATTTTGGATCAGGAGATCAACGGCAAACCTCTGGTTTACCTCGACAACGCGGCTACCTCGCAAAAACCCCAAGCGGTGTTGCAAGCCTTGCAGCACTACTACGAGCACGACAACGCCAACGTTCACCGGGGGGTGCATACCCTCAGCTCGCGGGCGACGGATGCTTACGAAGGCGCAAGAGATAAGGTCGCGAAGTTTATCAATGCGGCCTCCCGCCAAGAAATCATCTACACCCGCAACGCCAGCGAAGCGATCAACTTGGTGTCGAACTCCTGGGGTCTGAGTACGCTGAAGCAGGGCGACGAGATCATCCTGACGGTGATGGAGCACCACAGCAACCTGATTCCTTGGCAGTTGGTGGCGCAGAAGACGGGCGCGGTGCTCAAATTCGTCGAGCTAACCGAAACCGAAGAATTCAACTTAGAGCAGTTCAAGTCGCTGATTTCCGACAAGACCAAGCTGGTCTCGGTGGTGCATGTTTCCAACACTTTGGGCTGTATTAACCCAGTGAAGGAGATTTGCGCGATCGCTCACCAACATGGCGCAAGAGTGCTGATCGATGCCTGCCAAAGCGTGCCCCACATGCCGATCGATGTACAGGATATTGACTGCGATTGGTTGGTCGCTTCTGGTCACAAGATGTGCGCGGCGACTGGCATCGGCTTCCTCTACGGCAAGCTGGACCTGTTGCGCTCCATGCCCCCGTTCTTGGGTGGTGGTGAGATGATTGCAGATGTGTTTCTCGATCACTCCACCTACGCCGACTTGCCCCACAAGTTTGAAGCGGGCACGCCAGCCATTGCTGAAGCGATCGCCCTCGGTGCTGCGGTGGATTACCTGATGGGCATCGGCATGGACAAAATCCACGCCTACGAGGAAGAACTGACGGCGTACCTGTACCAGCGCTTAGCCGAGTTGCCCGAAGTCCGCACCTATGGCCCTAAAACCACGGAAGATGGCAAAGGCCGCGCTGCTCTGGCTGCTTTCACGGTGGGCGCAGTTCACCCCCACGACCTTTCGACGATTTTAGATCAAGCAGGAATCGCGATTCGGGCGGGACACCATTGCACTCAACCCCTCCACCGCCATTTAGGAGCACAATCGACAGCACGGGCTAGTTTGTATTTCTACAACACCCGCGAAGAAATTGATGTCTTCATCGAAACCCTCAAAGAAGCGATCGAGTTCTTCGGCAGCATCTTTGGTTAATTGTTAATCACAACTTTTCTCGTAAGTAGGGTGGGCGATCGCTCACCTTATTTTTTTTATATTTTTTGAATTGTGGAAGCGATCGCTTCCAAAAAATCTTTATGAGTTTTTTACGCTAGCAACATTATATTCCGTGTTTATCAGGGCATCTTAGAAAGGAACTGTTTAGCCCCAACAGAATAATAGGTGTTTCAAAAGTGATGAGTAACTATTGCAGAGCCTGCTGCGCTCTTTTCGTATGTCATGGAGTTGCCGCATGACTAGTACAACAACTAGTACCAAAAGCTATAGCAGTGTAGTCAAACGCTGGCTAGAGATTCCAACTAGCTATCTTGAAAATGACCTTGAAGCTAACTTGATGGTAGAGATGTGGAGAGCTTTAGGGCTTCATATTAATCAAGTTAAAAAGAATCCTAGTATAGGCAGTGGTTGCATCCCAGACTGGTTGATTTATCAAGATCCTTCTCAACCACCTGTACTAGTCATTGAAGATAAAAAGCGAGTCAAAGTTTTAGCTGAAGCTCCTGACGATCAATTCATTGATCTCTGCAAAAAGCATTCTCTCTATAAAGACGCTGTTGGCTATCCAGTCTGTAACGGCAATAACGGCATCAAACAATATTTAGACAAAGACAAAGTATCACCTGACTATTTAGCTTCTTACGGGCTAGTTTTCAATGGTGATTTCTTTCAACTCTGGCGACGAGTTGATGGCTTAGTTTTTCCACTTACATCGATTCAAAGAGTAATGAAGAAAAGCTTGCCGCTATTAATGCAGCAACTAGCCTATTGCTTGAAAAATCCTCAACCTGCTCTAGTTACTGCTGTCTGGAATCAGAAGGGTGGAGTCGCAAAAACTACAAATGCTATTAATGTAGGTGCAACTCTAGCTTTAGAAGGTAAGAAGGTTTTACTGATTGATCTAGATCCTCAAAATGACTTATCTAGATGGTTAGGAATTCATCCTCATTCAGACTACCTTGTTCCTTGTATTGATGAAATTAGCTTACAGAAGTTTGACGAAGCTAAAAACATCCTAAGCAATGCCATTCAAACACGAAACTTCCCTACAACTGGTGGAAACAAGAACTACGACTTATCTGTTTTGTCAACTGAGTCCAAATATCTAAAGAAGTTTCGAGACAGCTCTGATATTGCCCAGCCTTTTGTTCAGTTCAAAAGACTAGTACAAATATTAAGGAAAGAGTATGACTATATCTTTATTGATATTGCACCAACTTTTGACAGGCTAAGCGAAGCTGTTTTCCGCGCTTGTGATACTGTTCTGATTCCTGTTGATTATGGTGAAAAATCTCTACATCATGGGCTTCAAACTCACCAAGCTTTGATTCCTAAGTTAAGAGAGAGTCGATCCAAGTACGAGCATTTACACTTAGGCCCGTGGAACCTAGGAATTGTTTTTAGCAACTGTCCGTCTGATCCAGGCTCTGCACTTCAAGGTTTAATTGATGAGAGTTTGAAGAGCAAAGGTTTTGCTGGAAATAAGTACCAAACTCATTTGCGGGCTTACACACAAACTAAAGTTGCTGAGTTCAAGCGTGCTCCTGCAATCTGTTGGCAAGCCTCTCCAATCACCAAGCTCTACACCCAACTAACAAACGAAGTATTCCTCAACCATAACTTCACGGATCACTAATTATGGTATTCATTGAAGAAGATACCTCACCGTTTGATGTAACGCTTGGTCAAATCCTTCGGATTCCTTGCAAGTTTATTAAAGGAAAATCTGATGCTCATCCGATGGTGATTAAAGCGATCGCCCAAGAGCTAAAAATAGCAGGCAAAAATGTCTTACCTGTGATTATCAAAGTACTGGGTGAAGACAAATATCAGGCGATTCTAAATACTCAGATTTTAGAAGCAGCTCGACAAGCTAAAGCAGATTTTGTCTGGTGCATTGTTGTTGATGACAAAATGCAATCTCAGCTTGCGGTTGAGTCTGGTCAAGTTGTTCGAGTCAATATTACCAAGGCTCCAGAAAAAGAAGTTGCCGCAGTTCTGGAATATGTCAAAGCCAATAAGCCAGGATTCAACAAGATTGAACCGCAAAAGATAGCCAGTGCGATCGCGGAATACCGCCAAACAAAACAACTCACGAATTTATCTTTTCTCACAAAACTAAAATGCGGAATCGGTAAAGCTAAACTAGCTCCACTTGCTGACATTCTCGTTACTGCGTAGTTTCCTAGTAACTCTATTTATCTTTTGGCTTACGGCGATCGCTATTACGTCATAGTCGTGCTTGGCTACCGCGATCGCTAAAATATAAGGCAATCGGGCTGTAGAGTTATGGCAGAGATGAAAGCATCCAACAACGTAGACGATCTCTATGACCTGGAACGTTTTGTGCAAGCACAGGCAGGGGTTTACGAACGGGCACTTGCTGAGGTCAAAAACG
>DATNPE010000207.1:0-2825 GCA_036703355.1 Allocoleopsis sp.
CACTTGTGGGGAATCAGCCAATGCTCAACAGATAGCGCAGTTTAAGGACGCGGAAGTCTTTTAGCTTGGCAGCTTGCAGCGGTTGCGTTTACCCGTACTCTCCCTCGGTTCCCGGATTCTTAGGAGCAGCCTCACTGGCGGCGCACCACCCGCTACGAATGAAAGAAACACTTTCTGCTTCTGCCATCTGGCTCCTGCCATCTGCCTTTGTCCCTTGACAGCGAGAACGAGACAATCAACCCATTCATTCTCAACAAGCCTGTCAATAAGAGGTGATTTTTTTAACCTCAAGTGGGTAAAAAGCAACAACCATTAAGCTTTTGAGTTGTTTTTTACCCTGTTCGAGGTGAAAGACTAGATCGAGAAACAATCTAGATGCTATAGTAAAAAATGCGATGGCGAGCGTAGCCAAGAGGTTAAGGCAGTGGATTGTGGTTCCACCATTCGTGGGTTCGAGTCCCATCGTTCGCCCTGATTTTTGTACGGTGACTAATTAGTTGTAGTCGGTAATCGATTGCTGTCGGTGACGCTCCTACACATCCCTAACGGGTAGGTGTAGGCTTCTCAGACACCTTGGAGGTAGTATCAGTAATAGAGCCAACTATTACCAGTCCACCCTTCCGGCGTTTTATACTGGGGAACACGTCCAGCCCCAGTCTTTTTAAGTTGATAGCTGCATTGATGTCTCTATCAACCCAAAGTTTCTCAACTTCATCCCAATACTCCCGGATGTTGCAATCAGTAAAGACGAACTCATCGCGAAGCGGAGGTACCTCCTTACCCAATTCGTTGCCAACTATGTGATCGCACGCTTCACACACTTCAGATCACTCAACCTCCCATCTTTAACCAACCAAAAACTTGATTGACGGTTAGCGTTAGTTCAATTTCTGGTAAGACGGGTAAGGAATCTTCTCGTTGGAGGAGAACTGGCTGTTGCTGGGGAAAAAATACTAGAATACTCAGGTCATCAGGGTCAAGAAACCATCCCAAGCGACTGCCATATTGAAGACAGTGGAGAATGTTACCTATAACTTTATTTGGTTTTTGTTCGGGAGAAAGAATCTCTATTGTCCAGTCCGGTGGAAGTTCAAAGTTATCTGGAACACTATGATCAACGGTGAAGGGTATGCGTTCCCACTGAAATACAGCAACATCGGGAACGATGGAACGTCCTCCAAAGCTACACCGTAATTCGGGAAATGCATAGGCAATTTTAGCAGATTCTGTAATTTGATTGACAACCGCACAAAGTTTACCTTGTAAGCGGCTGTGTCTTCCTTTTGGCAATGGTTTCTGAATAATTTCTCCGTTGATATATTCGCTGGCAGGTTTAGTTTCTGGACGTTGGAGAAACTCTTCCAAGGTGATCGTTTGGGTTGCCGTGACACTCATAGTTGCAGCCATTGGAGAGAAATGGAATGGGTTCTGAGTTGATACCAAATCCGCATGTATAACCCCTTTGGTTCCTGCGATCGCTCACTGTCCCCTGCTTTTGGCTGCACAGCAAACGGACGGGATTCTAGGGAATTAGGAATGGGGGTGTTAGACTTCTGAGTCGTGGCTTTTTTGTGGAGGGCTTGATGAGTCCGCATGGCAAAACTGTGCGATCGCAGCCGGGGGATATTCTATCTTCTCACTCTTCACAAAAATGCAGCTTAGCCGAGTGTCGAATCGTGATGAAACGATAAACAATGCTTAAGTGCTTTTAGCAGGTTGGCAGATGGGAATCTGAATCACAAACTCGGTACCTTGCCCTAACTGGCTGTAGCAGTAGAGCTGACCCCCGTGTTTTTCTACCACAATTTGATAACTAATCGATAAGCCTAAACCCGTACCCGTTCCCACAGGTTTGGTGGTAAAGAACGGATTGAACAGTCTTGCTTTAACGTCTTCGGTCATTCCCGGGCCATTGTCGGCAATGCGGATGGCGACTTCGTGGTTGTTGATGAGTTCCGTGTGTACTCGGATGAAGCTAGGATTGGCTTGGATTTCTTCGGGTGTTCGCATCTGGTTTTGCTCGTCAATGGCATCGATCGCATTGCTGAGTAAATTCATAAACACTTGGTTGAGCTGTCCGGCGTAACACTCTACACAAGGCAAGTTGCCGTACTCTTTAATCACCTCAATTTCCGGATGTTCCCCGGCAGCCTTCATGCGGTTGTGTAGAATCATCAGCGTACTATCCAACCCTTCATGCAAATTGACGGGCTTGATTTCTGCTTCGGCGAAGCGGGAGAAGTTACGTAGGGCTGCCACAATCTCACAAATCCGCTCGGCTCCCACTTTCATCGAAGAAAGCAGTTTCGGCAAGTCTTCTAGCAAAAAATCTAGGTCGATCGCTTGAATTTCTGACTCAATTTCTGGCGCGGGATTCGGGCAGTGCTGCTGATAGAGCTGTAGCAAACCCAAAATATCTTGGGTGTAGCCATTAGCATGAATCAGATTGCCATAGATGAAGCTGACGGGGTTGTTAATTTCATGAGCGACACCCGCCACCAATTGCCCAAGGCTGGACATTTTTTCACTTTGAACGAGTTGGGCTTGGGTTTGCTGAAGTTCGAGCAAGGTTTGCTCGAGTTGTTGAGCTTGTGCACGAGCTTGTGCCGTAGAGGTGCGACTTTGTTCGTAGAGTTCAGCTTGTTGGAGAGCGATCGCTAACTGGTCAGCCACCTTACAAATTAATTCCACCTGCGAGTTTTGCCAATGGTAGGGGCCAACATTCATCGCTAGGGCGAGCGCTCCCCACACTGAATCGCCAAAGTGCAATGGCACCAGTAACCAAGCGCCAGGGAAGATTTGAGCAAAGTGTTCGTTGACCTCAT
>DATNPE010000208.1:0-7148 GCA_036703355.1 Allocoleopsis sp.
TAAGCGGCAAATTTCTTGATGATCCTGCACTGGATCGAGCTGCTGAATCTGGCGTAAATTTTGGTAGCGCTTCATACACCCCTGCTGCGACTTAAGTTCTACAGAAACTATCAAGCGGCATGAGAGTAAATCCGGGTGAAGCCATTGCAAAGATAATCAGCAAGTTGCGGAAATTACAGGTTGACGATTTGAGCTAGCGATCGCTTATGACTAGTTTCAGTGATATCAGTAGTAAATCTGCTATGTTTGTTCAGCCATTCAAGCATACCGAAAACTACCGAGCTGTTGAAGCCAAAAGTTGGAATTCAGCGGCTTACCATTGTTGAGATGTGGCGATCGCCGCCGTGAATTTTCTGAGATATAAAAAAAGCCAGCTCCCAAAGCTGGCTCATCTTAGTTTTTAATGACGTTGTCTTCTCACTTTGGAGGAACCCAACTGCGCGTTCCCACACTTGCAGGGGTTATAGGGTTATTCTTCCCTACTCCGAAAGTATTGTAACAAGATACACAAACTTTTTGTCATGAATGTTTACAGCGTTTTGCTGAAACCTGCCTCATTCTCTAGCTAGAGGTAGACGATATCGTACCACTCACTGAGCCAGTACGCTTGCCATTTCTGCAAGAAGATGTTGGGCTCGCTGAGGTTGCCCCCAAATCACTTGCTCCTGCTTGTAGATTGCCATTCCTGGCTTGGCTCCCTTGGGTTTGTAGACGTTTTTAGGTTCTGTATAAACCACAGGCACTTGCTCGCTCTGACGCGCCCGACTGTAATAAGCGGCCAAGTCAGCGGTGAATTGGAGGTCTACTTCTTCAGCTACTTTGCCCGGTTCTAGGCGTAGAAGCACGTGGCTGCCCGGAATTTCTTGAGTATGAAACCAGAGGTCATAGTCGCCTGCGAGCCGAAAAGTGAGTTGATCGTTTTGGCGATTGTTACGACCGATGAGTAACTCAAATCCGCTCGGTGTTTGAAATCGATAAAACTCAGTACTGATTTTGTTTTCCTGCCGATTTCGATATTCTGGCAACTCTAGATATTGCTGTTGAATTAATTCATCACGAATTTCTTCTAAAGCGATTAGGTCAGCCGCAACTTGATAGGTGGATATTTGTAGGAGGTCAGCTTCCACTTGCTCTAGATAATCTACTTCCGCTTGGACCTCAGCGAGCAACGGCTCTACTGCCAGACGGGCACGCTTCAATTTCTGGTGTTGTTTGTAGAGAGACTGAGCATTTTGCACTGCGTTTTTTTCAGGATCAAGGGCGATCGCGACAGGCTCCTCGGTATGAAAATCAGTCAGCATGATGGTTTTCATTCCTGGTTCCCACTCCTGCAAATGAGCCATCAGCAGATCGGCTTGCTCTCGGTACTGGTCAGCTTGGTCAGATTGAGCCAAGCGCTGCCGAAACAGATCCGCTTTGAGACGCACTTTGCCCAGGACGTTGTTGACTTTTTGGGTCAATTGATGGTGAAGTTGAGCGAATTCTTGGCGATTTAGTTGGGCGGTGTAGTACTGGTTGAGCAAAGTTTGCACCGACTCAACTGCTTGGGTGCTGCCCCAACCCATGACGGTATAACCCTGCGCAGTCCAACCGGGCTGGAACTGACCTGCTTCTAGCGATCGCAACCAAGTTTGCCAAGCTGCAAATAAGCGCTGCCACTCTGCCTCACTTAGGTTAGCGGTAGACTGTTCGGGGTCAAGTTCTACCGCCTGCAACATCGACAAGACTAGAGCTGAGCTTAAGCCCCGATAGTTCTTCAGCAAAGTGCGACGCAAAGCCCCTGGTACCAAGCTAATCCGCTCTCGCCACCGTTCGTAAGTTTCTTGCAAACTCGGTGCTGGATCCGTGAGTGCAGGGGGTAACTCATAGGGTTGCCCAGTCAAAATTGGGCGGACACTCGACTGCTGAGCCGTGACTTGGTGGGCAGCAGTGACAACCAAGTTTTCCTGGTTGACCAAAACGACGTTGCTATACTTGCCCATGATCTCGACGTACAAGTGCCACAATACCGGATCTCCCGGTCGTTGAGCAAACTGTAAGTCTAGCGCCCGTTCCCAAGGGGCGATCGCTTCGATACCAATTAGGGCCAAGCCACCTAGTTGATGTTGCAGTTGTTGGCTAAAAGTAAATGTATCCGGAGTGCGAGGGGGTGGGTCGCCGATGCAAAGACGAGCCGCTTGCGGGTGCCAAGAAATGGTTAGCCAACTCCGCTGTTTGAGCGTTCGTAAAGCAATGGCAATCGTAAAGCGATCGCGCTGATAGACCTGCTCTAAGCGAGCGGGTAGCCAATCAGTCCGTAGTTCACAGCAAGCAGCGGTGAGTGTCGTAAAGTCAACAGGTTGCAAAGTGAAGAATGGTACAAGTCACAGGATCGCTGCCCAGTCTAGCGCTAATTGCACCCTGTAGATCACCGAACTGAGGCATAACTCCGCCAGATCTCTATCCAAAGATAGAAAGCTGCTGCATTCGCCTCAAAACTCTATTAAGCTGCGAATTTTAGCCTTGTTAGTCCAAATTTTTGTAGATACCATTGAAATTAAATATTTATGAACTCCTCACGCGGTCACGCCGCTGTTCTGTATGGATATTAAGCTGATCAACATCGGTTTTGGCAATATTGTGTCGGCAAACCGAGTTGTTGCCATTGTCAGCCCAGAGTCCGCTCCCATTAAACGGATCATTACGGATGCGAGAGACAGAGGACAACTGATTGACGCAACCTATGGTCGTCGGACAAGAGCCGTCATTATTACCGATTCTGGTCACATTATCCTTTCTGCCATTCAGCCTGAAACGGTGGCAAATCGCTTCATTGCAAGCAAGGATGGAGCAGGCAGTGATGAATAATTGCGGCGGCTCAGCGGTTCTAAAAAGGACTGCTTTGCCTAAAAACCCGTAAAGCGATCGCTTGCAGATAGTGCTACCCTAAGAGGTTTAAGGAACGTAAATCAACGGGTAGTGGGAGCATGCAAGCAGGCAAATTGGTGGTATTGACTGGGCCGAGTGGAGTTGGGAAGGGCACCTTACTGCGATCGCTGCTACAGCGCCATCCAGAGCTTTATGTTTCGATCTCGGTTACGACTCGCGCTCCCCGTCCCGGAGAAGTGGATGGGCAACATTATTACTTTGCCAATCGCACCCAATTTGAGCGCATGGTGGCAAATGGCGAACTTTTAGAATGGGCAGAATTTGCGGGTAACTATTACGGCACTCCCCGCGCTGCGGTAGAACAACAAATCCAGCAGGGAAAATGCGTCATTTTAGAAATTGAACTCGAAGGCGCAAGACAGGTACGGCAAACTTTTCCGACGGCATTTCGCATTTTTATCTTGCCACCTTCACTCAATGAGTTAGAGTTTCGCATTCGCAATCGCGGCCAAGATTCTGAAGAAGCGATCGCCCGTCGGCTCCAGCGCGCCAAGGCCGAAATTGATGCTGCCAACGAGTTCGACATTCAAATCATCAATGATGATTTTGAGAAGGCGCTCAATGAAATTGAAGTAGCTTTGTTTGCTCCAGTGCACTGCTATAGCGTTTAGTTTGTCGGCTGAATATAAGTTAAGGCAGTCAATCATTTTTTATTTCCCCAAATTACCAGTTAAGTTCAGTCATAAAACTGGCAATTGAGAGAACTAAAAGTGAATGAGTGACTGCCTTTAAATTGGCTCTAGATTAGTGCCAAAAATTTCTAGAAGAAACTAGAACAGATTTTGCAAGATTTGGATGTTGGCGAGCAAAGCATAAGCAAAAGCAGCGCCACCAATACCACCAATCAAGAATCCGCTACCAAATTCATTCCAACCTTCTTGGGCTGTTAGAGCAGCAGGAGGATTGGGAGTGGTGATGGTCTTGGTTGGATCAGGAGGGCAACTGTTAGCGTACAGAGACAGTCCAATCGTCAAAATTACGATTAGACCAACGGTGGACAGCAAACCCGCTAAGTTTGCCACATCGGTGTCTCTTAAGGGGCCAAGCTTGGCAAAAGGACCAAGCAGCCAGTAGCCATGAGCCATGCCAATCTCTAAACCGCGCCGTAGTGGAGAAAGACCTCGACGGTAAGCAGGCAGGTTATTAATGAAAGCTTCCGTGAAACCCGAAGCATTAATTGGAGTTTCTAGATTACCAGTTTGAGGGTCGCCACCCGCTGCGCGAACGACTTCACGGTTTCTAGGATCGTTGGGCCGATTTTTTGATTCGTCTATAGCTTGGGCTGGTACCATATCGCTTTTTTAGTTAATTGAGGTTGTAGCCCTATTTTAAGTGAGAAGGCTGTTTTCGCTAAGCTAGATAAACGGCACTTTAGAAAAATTAATTTTTGAAGAGCAAAAGCCTACAAAACCTGCGATCACCAGAGAGCGATCGCAGGTTTTAAAGCATATAAAGTTGGATGTTTGAACGACTAGCTTCTCTGATATTTTGGGCTCAAGTTTGAAGCTTAAATCGCTACGAAACCACCTGAGTTTCTTGACTCAGCTATTTCTCAAACCACAAGAACTGAAAAGCAAAAAACTTTCGGAACTATGGTAGAGGGTGGAATAGCAAATCTGGGAAAAAGCGGTTAAATTCAATCAAAATACCAGCAGTGATTGTCAACCAAACTGCTGCCAGCACAGGTGCAGTAGACAAATATCTAAGTAGATATTGCATGGACGGTTCTCCAAACAGTTAAGAGCTTATAGAAATGCTTAGCGTGGCGAAACAGGAATTTCTTCCTCTTTTGCGGTCAATTCACCCGTAGTGAACTCTTTTAAAGCTGCCAAAGGCCAGGTAAAGCCAGTGAGCATAAATCCAATCGCGCGGGGAACGTCGATGATGATTTCCTTCATTTCTGGAGAATCTGTCTTCTTAACAGATTGTAGGTAAGCACGGCCTACCCAGCCAATCCAGCCAGCAATCAGTAGGAAGAGAGCGCTAGGAATTAGAAATTCACCTGCATGATCGAGACGACCATCTACGATCAGGTGAGGTAATCCTTCTGGACCACAAAGAGCGTCACCGTAGCGAGCAAATCGATCCTTAGTTTGGTCAATTCTATGGTGAATAATCGCCGCAGAACTGCTGTTGGCATCGTACTTTTGCAAGCGTGCTTCTTGACCTCTCACGCTATTGCTTAAGCGTTGATTAAAAGCAGGCGTATCCCGGCAGGGAGTCAGCCCAGAAACGTCGGCAGAGGCAGCAGGGGTAAAGCCCAGCCAAAGGCAAACAATGAGAGCTAAAGCAAACAGTCTTGGCATTGAATCATTTCCTTTTGTTACAAAACTCAAAGTTTGTTGTACAAAAAGATTACGCTATTTGTACAGGAGAGTTTGCTGAACTTGGAAGCAATCATACTCTTCCGAGCAGACTCAGTAAAGTTTTAAGTTACTAGAAGTAGCTAATTCATTCAAAAAATTACCAGCGAATGGCAACCGTTTTAGCACTTGAAACAAGTTGTGATGAAACAGCGGTCGCGATTGTTAAAAATCGTCAAGTTTTGAGTAATATTGTTTCTTCTCAGATTGATATTCATCGGCAATATGGAGGCGTAGTTCCAGAAGTTGCCTCTCGCCATCATGTGGAAATGATCAATCTGGCGATCGCTCAAGCGTTTCAAGAAGCCTCGCTCGATTGGTCCGCGATCGACGGCATTGCGGCCACTTGCGCCCCTGGCTTGGTGGGTGCTTTGCTGGTCGGTCTCACAGCCGCCAAAACCCTAGCCCTAGTTCACCAAAAACCTTTTATTGGCATCCACCACCTAGAAGGTCATATTTACGCTTCTTATCTCAGCGAACCCGCCTTGGAGCCGCCGTTTCTCTGTCTGTTGGTTTCTGGTGGGCACACGAGTCTGATTTACGTCAAAGCTTGTGGCCACTACGAAACATTAGGCCAAACTCGTGACGACGCTGCCGGAGAAGCCTTTGATAAAGTGGCCCGCTTGCTGAATTTGGGTTATCCCGGTGGTCCAGCGATTGACCGCATTGCCACGCAAGGCAATCCTCAAGCTTTTCCCTTGCCCGAAGGTAATGTCTCACGGCCTGAAGGTGGCTATCACCCTTACGATTCCAGCTTCAGCGGTCTCAAAACGGCAGTGTTGCGCTTAACCCAGAAGTTGCAGCAAGAAAGCGGTGAACCCTTACCTGTGCCTGATTTGGCAGCCAGTTTTCAAGACACCGTGGCGCGATCGCTGACTCGACGAGCGATCGCCTGTGCCCGCGACTATGGCCTCACTACGATCGCCATTGGGGGGGGAGTTGCCGCTAACAGCAGCCTACGCCGTCACTTGCAAGCCGCCGCCGAAGCTCATCATCTCCGGGTGCTGTTTCCGCCGCTGAAGTTTTGTACTGATAATGCCGCTATGATTGGCTGTGCCGCTGCCGACCACCTGAATCACGGTCATAGGTCTCCGCTAACGTTGGGAGCACAGTCCCGCTTAGCGATCGCCAACGTCATGCAGCTTTATCAACAAACCGTTTAATTCCTAAGAGTCAGTAGCCTACTCCCTTACGAGGGGCTACTTGTTCTGGCATTTTATGGCGAGTTACGATCGCCTGTAGTTGAGCCACCACCGTATCTGGTTGCTCCACCATTGCCATGTGCCCACAATTGGGAATCTCGATCACGTTGTCACCGCAAACCCGAAAGCTGGGGTGAAAGCTGGCTAAGTGCCGCACATACTTAGGTTCCATCACTGGATCTTCGGCCCCAGCAATGAAATAGACAGGTTGCTGCAAGCGGGAGACCACACGCGGCAGATGATGCACTTCTTCTTCTGTGGTGGAGTCGAGCAAGGCTCCCAACGCGGCTTGTGGGTTCGCCATGACAAAATCAATCACTCGTTGTCGTCCCCAAATCCGCTCAATGGGGCGAGCGACAGTGGCACGGGTGAACAACAAATCAATCAAGGGTAATTGTGAAAACCAGCGGGGCCGAAACTTTAAGATTTTCTCTCCAGCAGAGCGAAAGCGCTCAAACTCCTCTTTGAGATAAATGCCACCCCCCGCATTGAGGCAAATGACTCCTTTGACTGCATCGGGCAACTGGTGGCCTGCCCAGAGCGCAATGCTGCCACCCAGAGAGTGACCCACTAACCAGGCATTCGTAATATTGAGTTGCTTGAGTAAAAGGGCTAAATCTTGGGCGTAAGCAGCAGGGGTATATTTGGAAGCTGT
>DATNPE010000209.1:0-6544 GCA_036703355.1 Allocoleopsis sp.
TGCTGCTAACTTTATAGACCCTAGCCAAACGGGCCAAGCAGATGCTTCCTTCCGCAACAAGGGAGTAGCAGACAGTACATCCAAGCCTGGAAGCAGTAACCCCATTAGCCAATTGTCAGGCTTGGCCGATGCAGAGGACAGTAGTGCGGATGATGCTCCTACTGTGGTTCTGCCGATGCAGTTAGTCAGTCTCGAAGATGCAGGTCGGACAGATATTGGGCGGCAACGGGAGCATAACGAAGATTACTTTGGCATCCAGACTGAGGTCAGAAAAATTGAAAGTCCACAAGGGCGATCGCTGCAAGCCAAAGGGCTTTACATCCTCTGTGATGGCATGGGGGGCCATGCAGGCGGTGAAGTTGCTAGCGCGCTGGCAGTCAATACTCTCCGAGATTATTTTCAAACCCTTTGGCTAGAACCTCAAACCGCAGGAACAGAGTCAGAACGACGCGAACAACCACTCCCTACTGAAGCCGAAATTCGCGAGGCCGTTCGTCTAGCGAACCTAGCCATTTACGACATCAATCAACAAGATGCTCGGGCTGGCAGTGGTCGCATGGGAACAACCCTCGTCCTCGTCTTGATTCAAGGCACAACGGCTGTGGTTGCCCATGTGGGAGATAGTCGGCTTTATCGCTTGAGTCGTCGGCAAGGCTTAGAGCAAGTGACGGTAGACCACGAAGTCGGGCAGCGAGAAATTCAGCGAGGCGTTGAACCGGAAATTGCCTATGCTCGTCCCGATGCCTATCAGCTGACCCAAGCGCTAGGGCCACGAGACGAAAACTTTATTCATCCCGACGTGCAATTTTTAGAGTTGACTGAGGATACTTTACTCCTGCTCTGCTCCGATGGCTTATCAGACCATGATTTGCTAGAGACTCACTGGCGATCGCACTTGGAGCCCTTACTGAGTTCCCAGGCCAATTTGGAGCGGGGAGTGACTCAGTTAATTGATCTCGCCAATCAATACAACGGGCACGACAATATTACCGCGATCGCTATTCGTGTCAGAGTACGACCAAATCTGGCTCAACTGCGGCAATCTGCTTCTTGAGTTGCCAGTTTAAAGCGCGGCTCCTCCCTTACAATGAGGGCTAGATTGCTACTTATCGTGGCAAGGATTTCCCGATGTGGTGACCTTGACCTTACTCGATCCAAAAGCTGTCATTCCACCCCAACGCTGGTGTTTTGAGAACGAACCAGTGATTCGGATTGGTCGCTCTCCCGACAACCACATTGTGCTGAATAGCACCTTGGTTTCTCGCTACCATGTTGAACTGCGGCGCATCGAGACGGATGATGTCAACAGCTCCTGGGAAATTGTCAACCAAGGTAGAAATGGGACATTTCTCAACGGCATTTTAATCAATCAAGGGTTGTTGCTCGATGGGTCTTTGTTGCAGTTAGCTCAAGGTGGCCCGACCCTAAAGTTTCAAATTCAAACTACGATGGCCCAAACCTGCCGTCCTTTAGGGGCAGGATGCTCCCATCGAGGCAATGCGCCGCAGAACCTTTTCTGTATTCATTGTGGTCAGCCTTTGCAGGTAGAGCGCCAGATTCGGCAGTACCAGCTGTTGCGCCCTCTCGGCCAAGGAGGAATGGGCACGACTTATTTGGTCTGGGATGCTGCCAAAGCGGCTCGAACGGCTCCAGCCCAATTCCAAGCATCGCCTCTACGGGTGCTGAAGGAAATGAATGCAGATATGGCCGCGATCGCCAAAGCCCAAGAATTATTTGAACGCGAGGCCCGAATCTTACAAGGTCTGCGCCATCCAGGCATTCCGCAGTTTTTTGATTACTTTGTGGAAAATGGCAAAAAGTACCTGGTGATGGAAATGATCCAGGGCCAGGACTTGGAGCGGCAAATTTATCAGCAAGGCCCGGTGAATCTCAAACAGGCCCTAGAGTGGATGATTCAGACCTGTCAAATTCTAGACTATCTGCACAGGCAGCACCCGCCCATCATTCACCGCGACATTAAACCCGCGAACTTGATGTTGCGCCATCGCCATCAACAAATTGTGGTCCTGGATTTTGGGGCGGTAAAGGAGTTTGGCACGCCAATGGGCACTCGGATTGGGGCAGAAGGCTATAGTGCCCCAGAGCAAGAGCGAGGTCAGCCTGTTACCCAATCAGATTTGTATGCGATCGCCCCAACACTAGTGTTTCTAGTCACTGGGGAAACGCCATATAAGTTTTATCGCAAGCGTGGCTCTGAGTATCGCTTTCGCCCAGAAGGGATTCCTACCCTGACACCTAATTTGCAGGCAATATTGGAGCGAACGACACACCCGCAAGTGAGCGATCGCTATCAAACTGCAGCGGAACTAGCGCAAGCCTTGGCTAGCTGTCTCTAGAATTTAGAAGAGTGGGGTTAAGTATCAGGGAATGAAAACGATAGGGGCAATCCTGCTGTGGTTGCCCTTAGCGATGGGGTTTGCGGTAGTTACTCTTCGTCTTCCCAGGCTTCAACCTCTAGGAGGTCGTTGACGGGATCTTGCATCGTGAAATCGTAGGCTTGCAGTTCTTGCTTCCAGTAGGGCCACTCATCGCCATACAGAAAGGCAATTTTCCAGATGCTGTCGGTTGGTTTGATCAGATTTGAGTCCACCAGCGATCGCACCTGACGCTGCAACTTCACCATCGGGTGAATAACCTGTTGGTTCATAACACCTTTCGTCATCGATAAATTTTGCAAATACTTCTGCTGAGAAACTTCCTAGGTAGATTCAGCACCTACGCGTAGATTTCCGTGCTGACAGGAAGTCTTGTTCCAACTTCTCAATATAGCACAAGTGAAAAAAAGTGCTAGGGGGTGGCGAAAGATTTTTGAGTAATTTGACTCAATCAAGGTTTTGGATTCAAAGACGCTCTGGGTCCATCGAAAAAATAGCGGAGTCGTCACTGTAGGAACGGGTGCTAGGCGCTAGGGTAATCAAATCCTCAATGTTGCGAAGCATGGTGCTGCAAATCGCATCCAGGGGTAGGTCGTTGGGATCGCGGCCAAAGGGATTTTCAATCTCGATGCCAATTTCTTCAATGCCAAACAGAGTAAAGCTAATCAGCGCTACCACCGGACCCGTAAACCAGCTGATCTCGGCGACGAGGGGAAACGGTAACAGGAGACAATAAATCAACAGCAACTGTTTCAGGTGGATGGCATAGGCCATTGGCATGGGCGTTTTGAGAATCCGTTCGCACCCACCTAAGGCATTGACCATCTCATTGAGTAGTTGGTGCATTCCAGACAGCTGGTAAGAATTGAGGCGATCGCGACTGTACTGATCTTGTAGGTAGTCGCCAATCCAGAAGGCAACTTCCAGGGGTGGATTGTTCATCTCCTGAAGCTTGAAGTATTGCGATCGCGGCATCAAAGGCTCTAGTTCGCTGTTGACGGGTTCTTGCCGCAAGTGCAGCTTGGTTGCAACTGCAAAGGCAACCAATAACCGGAGAGCCGCAATTTTCTCGCTGCGGTCCTGCGGACTTTGCTCCACCACCCCAATCCAAATTTGTCGAGCGAGATTGCGGACCGTATTGACTAAGTTGCCCCAGCACTTACGGCCTTCCCAAAAGCGCTCATAAGCGGTGTTAGTCCGAAATACCAGCAATAAGCCGAGGACAATGCTAGGAATGACGTTCCCAAATACTGGTTTGGCGACTGGCAGACCCAAGTGGAACAGAACGGAAATGAAAACGCCAAAAAAACCACATAACAGGGTTCGAGGAAATACGGACGGAATGACTGAGCCTTTGAGCTGCAAAGCCATTTGTAGCCAACGTCGCTTTTCCATTACCATGCAGCTTAAATGTTTGAACGGTTACATGCAGCTAGTCTACCCGTTCTAGCTGCCAGAGAATTTGGTTGCCTTCCCGCCGCACTCGCGAGACGACCCAGTTACGCCACACCCAATTGTCGCCTCGACTAGTAACGGCGCTGGCATTGACATCCATCAGGTCTGCTAACTCGGAACTACTAATTAAATACCCTTGTTTGGCAATCTCATCCGCAATTCTCAGCGTTTCAATCAGGTTGCGGAGTTGAGCAACACGAACCTCGCGAGGTAAGTTGTCGAGGTTGTCGAGGGGGGCGGGGGCAATGGAGTCTGTCATGGTCACATCCATCGTAGAAAGCTCAGCAAGATTGACACTGGATTGTACGGCTTTGGTGCTGGCAACGTCAGTTGTGTCTGATTCAGATGTGGCAGTTGTGGGCGATTCTGCAAGGGAAGCCCCCGTTAGCGCTGGTTCCTGATTTTGAGTAGTCGCAGTTTGGGGCGATCGCTGTTTGAGGGCGACAGGCTTGCCCAGTGCAAAGCTACGAGCGATCGCATCGCAGCGTTCGTTGCCAACATCTCCGGCATGACCGCGAACATATCGCCACTCTACCTGTTTCGAGTTCAGTTCATCCAGGGTTTGCCACAAATCTTGGTTCAAAACGGCTTTGCCCTGCGCGGTTTTCCAGCCTTTTTTCTTCCAGCCTGCGACCCATTTGGTGACACCGTTTTTGACATATTCACTGTCGGTGTAAAGGGCGATCGGTTCGCTTTGTTTGGCGCTGACCAGAAATTCTAAAGCGGCGATCGCGGCTTGCATTTCCATGCGGTTGTTGGTGGTGGCTGCTGCTCTGCCGCCCAGTTCTTGCATTGATCCGTCGGTGAAGTAAACCACCACACCCCAGCCTCCCGGACCCGGATTGCCAGAACAGGCTCCATCGGTGTAAATGCTTTGAATTTTGGCAGAGTCAGACATGAGCAACGCACAACGCAAAGGACAATCTTAAACGAAGATCTGACCAATTCTGAACAATAGGGATGGGCGATCGCTTGCCATCCTGCGAGCTTGACCAGCACCTCTATAAATAACTCAGCGCAGACTAGCATTGATCTATCACCTTAATGCCAGCAATCTAATCGGAGACAGTGACAAGATGCTAGCGCAACTGATCCAAGAATTAGAGCAAGATTATCAGGGATGGTTAGAGCAGGATGTTTGCCTCCTGATGGGCAGCGTGAGTTGGCAGTACTACGATCGTTTGCTGAACAAGCTACAAGATAATGCTTCGCTGCGCCTGGTTTATTTGGATGGAGTGCTGGAGATTGTGTCACCGAGTCGCCGCCATGAAGGCATTAAAAAACGGATTGCCACTTTATTAGAAGTCTATTTTGAGGAAACTGATACGGAATACTTTCCCCTTGGTTCAACCACATTTCGTAGTGAGGAGCAGCGGGGCGGTAGTGAACCGGATGAGAGTTATTGCATTGGGACTGACAAGGCAATTCCCGACTTGGTGATAGAGGTGGTGTTAACCAGTGGGGGAGTGGATAAGCTGACGGTCTATCAACGATTGGAAATTCCTGAAGTTTGGTTTTGGCAGAACGAGCAGCTTGCGGTTTATTGCTTGCGAGGAGAGCAATACGAACAGAGCGATCGCAGCTTATTACTCGCTCGGTTAGATTTAGAAGTTTTGACCACCTACATCAACCACCCCCAACCTCTCGCAGCGGTTAAGGAGTTTCGTCAGAGCCTTCGAGAAAATCTCTGAATTAGCCCCCTCAGTCCCCCAATTCATAGCCCTCGCGGGCATTCCAGAAAGGGGGAAGCAAGAGAAGAACCAATATTCAAAAATTTGGGAATAGGGGATTGAGTGTTAAATATGAGCTAGCGCGATCGCTGCTCCAATAGTGCGGGCAAGATAAAACAGGAGTGGCTGGTCAAATCTGGAAATTGCGGCATGAATGAGTCTGATTTAGCGCGAGTTCAGGCGTTTTTGAGCAACTGGAAAGGCTCTAGTGGTGACGAGAGAGCGAATAAAGACTCATTTTTGCGAGATTTGTGTGTAGCGCTGGGAGTTGTGCCACCGCCGCCCAAAGGAAGTGTGGCAGGCGATCGCTATTGCTTTGAGAAAGATGTGAAAATCCCGCATCCGAGTGGCAAGGTGACGACGGGGTTTATTGACTTCTACAAGGCTGAGCATTTTTTGCTGGAGGCGAAGCAAGGGGGCACGATCGCCGGGAAGGGGATGGCGAAGCGAGGTACCGCCACCTACCGCAAGGAAATGGAAAAAGCGTTTGTGCAGGCATTGGCTTACACACGCAACTTAGACTCGAAACCACCATTTTTGCTGACTTGCGACATTGGCTCACATTTTGAGGTGTGGTTGGGGTTTAGTGGTGACTATGGCGGCTATGGGGCGCGGCGCGAGATTCTGCTAGAGCAACTTCTAGAGCCAGAGACGTTTGACTTTTTTGTTGATATTTTCACCGACCCGCAGAAGCGCAACCCCGAAAAAATTGCGGCGAAGGTGACACGAGAGGTGGCGAGTGATTTGGCGGAGTTGGCAAAGCTGCTCGAAAAACAGCACGAACCGCAGTTGGTGGCGCATTTCTTGATGCGGTGTCTGTTTACGATGTTTGCCGAAGATGTGGAGTTGCTGAAGGGAGAGGTGTTTACCAAAGCGTTGAAGGATCGCTGGATTGGCTATCCGCCTGCGTTTAAGTCGGAGATTGAGACCCTGTGGCAGACAATGAACACAGGGGGCAATTTT
>DATNPE010000210.1:0-10061 GCA_036703355.1 Allocoleopsis sp.
TGAATCGCTGCCCACGGATGACGCTAACAGCTCTGGCAAGGCGATGATCCCAGTGGCCCGCACCATTTTGGAGCGAATGGCTCAAAGTAGCGATCGCCAGTTGTATTTAATTAACTCCCTCTTAGAAGTCCATGCCAGTGAAGTAGGCGGTATTGTTCTACAAACTGAGCTGCTTGACTTAGGAAAACTGGTTGAAGATGTGCTGGCAGACTTCGAACCGTTGCTGGAAAAAAATCAAGTCAGCACCACAGCACTCATCCCTCATGATTTACCGCCGATTGCCGCCGATCCCTTGCAATTGCGACGAGTGCTAGAAAACTTGCTAGCGAATGCCTTAAAGCACAATCCCCCTGGATTAAGTCTCAATGTTAGTGTCGAACAGCAAGACAACTCGCTACTTTGTTCTATGCGAGATAACGGATCAGGGATTAACCCAGAAGTACGCGAACATCTGTTTGAGCTATATTCCCGTGGTCCTCAAACCCGACGCTCTACAGGTCTAGGGTTAGGTTTATATCTTTGCCATCAAATTATTGCGGCTCACGGCGGCACCATTGGCGTTAATAGTGATCCAGGCGTTGGATCAACTTTCTGGTTTACCTTGCCGTTGACTCCTGTAGCAGCAAACACAAAATCACCTTGATGGGTGAGTCATGTGAGCGAGGTGCGATCGCCTGACCTCACCTAAGATAAAACTATGGTGATGGCACAAGCCGAGTTTGACAGTAGCTACAGCTATTCTCAAGCTAATTCCGCAAAACATTTAGTCTTCCTAACCAATGCCAATCGGTGAAACATCCTCAAAGCCATGGGATGTGCGGCCAAGCTCAACTTAGTTTGAGTCCCAACCAAGTTAACGATATTGGCACAACCTGATTGGGATAACTCATATCTCGTTCCGCTAGCGCAGCGTGGTCATAGCACTGCCCAGATTGTTTTGCGTCTCCGCGACCCTACCAAAATTAAACTTTATAAGAATCAAACTATGGTTGCTGATCCGAACTACCTCCAAGCTCTACGGAATTGCTGTCGTGATGAAGCAGCCTTTTCCCAACTGCAACAACTCCTTGCGGACCCCAACTCCACGCAGCATTTAGCCAAGTTGCAAGGTATCGGTAGCCAGACTCAGCAGATCTCAGAAACTATTACCCCAGAAAATACAAAAACTACGACGGATATGGCGCTAGCGTCATCAGACGAGGTAGAGGAGTTGCTGCAAGTTATCTATGCTGAGCTAGGAGAAGTGCGACGACTGCAAGCCGTACTGTTTCATGTGATGGAACATGATCTACGCCCCTTCCTCATGGGTGCCCTGATGGTTCTAAAAAACTTGCTCAACCAAAGTGGCGAAACGGTGACGATCGCTCGTTCTAGAGTTGAGCGGATGGTGCAAGCGAGCGATCGCCAACTGAGCGCTATCAGTGCCCTATTAGAAACCTATCAGACACCAGACTCAAGCACAGTACTACAACCAGAGCCTGTCGAGTTCGCCGCCCTCAGCCAAACGATTGTGCAAGACTTAGCACCTCTTTTAACTACCAACCAAGCAAGTATTACACCCCAGATTCCTGCCCATTTGCCACCTGTCCTAGCCAATGCCGACCAAATTCAACGAGTCGTCTCTCACCTGGTTGCAGCGACCTTGCAACACAACCCACCTGGCCTGAATCTCACCCTTGCAGCTACAGAAGACGCAGGGATGCTGCGCTGCACACTTCAAGACAATGGGCGCGGCTGGGACTCTAGCGACTGCGATCGCTTGTTTGACCTTCAAGTGCGATCGCCTCATGCAGGTTGTTCGACCAGTTTAGGAGTGCAACTGCACCTGTGCCAACAGATTATTCAAGCCTATGGTGGTGAGATTGGAGTCACCAACGTCCCTGAGTCGGGGGCAATGCTGTGGTTTACCCTGCCTCTCGCTACATCGGTTGTGACTAGCCGCACCACACCTACTTGTCTTGCGATCGCCCCTCAAGCTTCTACGGTTGTTACAGAACTCGTGCGTTACGGCTTTGCCTAGCCCATAACAGCTGGTAGCTCCTGGCTACTCTTAAACTACCAAAAGCTCCGTGCGTTACGGCTTTGCCTAACACATGCTACTCGAATTCTGGTTCCTGGCTTCTGGCTCCTGACTCCTACCTAAACCAATCCCGAACGCAATGCTACCACTGCCGCTTGCACGCGATCGTCTACCGATAGTTTGTTCATGATGCCCCGAACATGGGTTTTGACGGTGTTAGGGCTGAGGTAGAGCTTAGCGGCAATTTCGGGGTTGCTCAGGCCATCTACCATTAGTTTCAAGACTTCTAATTCGCGCTCTGACAGTTGGCCAATGCTGCTGTTGGGGGCGGGAGGCTTGAGGTGGTCGATGACGCGACGGGCGATTTGAGGATCGAGATAGGTGGCACCTTCTTGGGCTGCGGCGATCGCTGCTTGGAGTCGGTCTACATTGGCACCTTTAATACAGTAGGCATCCGCTCCACTTGAGAGCGCAGCAATAATTTCAGTTTCTGCTGTGTGAGAGGTCAGCATCACGACTCGCACATCGGGCAATAGAGCCTTAATTTTTTGGGTAGCGGCAATTCCATCCAGACGCGGCAGCCCAATATCCATGATGATTAAGTCTGGTCTTAATCTCAAAGCCGCCTCAACGCCCAAGTAACCATCTTCGGCTTGCCCAATGACTGTGCATCCTGCATCAGCTTGCAAGGACTGCTCTAAGCCCAGCTGCATCATGGGGTCATCTTCGATAATTAAAACCCGTAAGGTTGCTGCTTGAATAGTGGCATTCATAGAGAGATCCCGTAGCAATACAGCATCAGTGTAAGCATCGGCTTTAACTTTGTACTTCACCCTAATGATTCACCTGAATGAGTGATGTTTCTGTAGACAAGCTCCTCCACAACAGTCCTGTCCTTACATACCTTGACAAGCATAGTCGTAATGAGTACGCTTTAACCAACTATAGGAGCTAAAATACATAGCCCTACCCGCTAAGGAGTCTTACATATGTTACCGAACCGAGAAGGACAAAGCGTTCCTGATGTCACCTTCAGAGTGCGACGGGAAGACCAGTGGATCAAGATCACAACCGATGAGCTGTTCAAAGGTAAGACGGTGATTGTTTTCGCCTTACCCGGTGCTTTCACACCTACCTGTTCCTCAACTCACCTACCTGGTTACAACGAACTCGCTTCCTCCTTTAAGCAGAACGGTATAGACGACATCATTTGTCTCTCTGTCAACGACACGTTCGTAATGAACGAGTGGGCGAGAGGCCAAGAAGTAGAGAACATTACTCTCATCCCTGATGGGAATGGTGAGTTCACTGAGGGCATGGGTATGTTGGTGGACCAAACGGCGTTAGGCTTCGGCAAACGATCTTGGCGCTACTCTATGCTGGTGAAGGATGGCGTGATCCAAAAGATGTTTATTGAGCCGGAAGAACCGGGAGACCCCTTCAAGGTTTCTGACGCAGAAACAATGCTCAAATACATCAACCCTAAAGCAGAGAAACCTGGGTGCGTTTCCCTCTTTACTAAAGAAGGATGCCCTTTCTGTGCCCGCGCCAAAGATATGCTACGGGAACGAGGGCTGGGTTATGAAGAGATAGTGCTTGGCAAAAACGCCACCATCCGCTCCTTACGAGCTATGGCTGGGGCAACCACGGTGCCTCAAGTGTTTATTGATGGCAAATTAATTGGAGGTTCTGAAGCATTGGCTGATTACTTAGGTGTGGGCAACTAGGGTCTTCACCAGCGTTTCCACGGGCATGTTGAAGAAGTTTATTTTGGATCAAGGTTTATGACTGACGCACCAAAGATTTTAGCTTTTGCTGGCAGTACCCGAACTGGCTCCTACAACAAAACATTAGTCAAAATTGCAGCAGCGGGAGCCCAGGCAGCGGGAGCAGAAGTTACTTATTTAGATCTGCGAGATTTGCCTATGCCGCTTTACGACGCTGATTTAGAAGCCGCTGAAGGTATCCCAGAGAACGCCCTGAAATTTAAGGAGTTGATGACAGCTCACCAAGGGCTTTTGATTGCATCTCCGGAATACAACAGTTCTATGTCGGGTGTGCTCAAAAACGCGATCGACTGGGCTTCTCGCTCTCTACCTGGAGAACCGATGTTAGCAGCTTTTAATGATAAGGTAGCTGCGATCATGAGTACTTCTCCGGGTGCTTTGGGGGGACTGAGAGGGTTAGTTCATGTCCGTAGCATTCTCTCTAATATCAGAGTTCTGGTCATTCCCGATCAGGTAGCAATTCCCAAGGCTCATGAAGCTTTTGATGCAGATGGTAGATTAAAGGATAGCCAACAACAAGACAGTATAGAAAAACTCGGCGCTAGGGTAGCTCATATCCTCAGCAAGCTCCAGAGCTAAGCAGCTACAGTTCAAAGCGCTTAAAAAGTTACCCAATCATCAAGAGGGGCAATCATTAAGAGGGGTATGTTGGGCCATATCCCTCTTGCAGTTTCTACAGGTATTTCTATAGATAATTTGCGATCGCAACTGGCGGACGACTGCTTCCCTGACACCAAGCTGAGAGTCGCTCAACTCATCGAAAAACTCATCAGGAAATTCATCAACGCCTAACCTAGTGGAGCCAACTCGAGCTGAGTAAAATCGCCAAAACTCCTAATATGTGGCCAAAGCTCATTGCGCCTAGAAAAGTAGCAACACTCATATCGTTCAGCAAACCAGAGAAGGGTCCGAGGGGCATCTTAGGGCCAACTTTGGGAAAGCGAACTGTGCGGCTGGCGATAAATAAAGCCAGTAGGCAACAACCAATCATAATCGGAGTGCCTTGCCAATTCCACAAAGCGGTGGGGTCCTTAGACGTAGCAGCGGGGACTGCTGCCAGCAACATATCGTGAATCAAGATGCTTTTCTCCTAGTGGGTGAAACAATCTCATGGTCCTGTGGGGTTCGCGATCGCACCTCAGCCTGACGAAAGATTTCTCAACACTATTAACAAAACTTAGCTTCTGCCTTTATATAGGCGTTCCTTGAGCTTGGGGTGCTTGTTCAATTAACGCTGATCTGATTAGCTGAAGCTAAGCTGCGATCGCCTTATCATTGGGAGCAAATCTCTAGGAGGCGATCGCAGATCTTTGTATGTCAAGATTTTGAGCAAAATTGTGATGTCTCCACCTCGGCAACTGCGGCTGGTTTCCTACCTAGCTCCCAATATGTTTTGGTTCTACCAGGCGATCGCGGCTTATCTAGAGCGCAGACTTGCCATAGAAACTCAGATCATCGCAGCCGAGTTTGATCCGCTAGAAGATCCCTTATTACTACAAGACCAACTCGATCTTGCTTTTATCTGTGGTTTACCGTTTATTCGTTACCACCGTCAGCATCCTCAGCAACTCCAAGCGATCGCGGCTCCTGTCATGCAAGCGGCTCGTTATCACCATCGCCCGATCTATTTCTCGGATGTAATTGTCAATGCAGATCGTGATATCACCCACTTTTCAGAGTTGGCTGGAAAAATCTTTTGCTACAACGATTTAGGTTCTAACAGTGGCTATAACTTGGTGCGACACAAGTTAAGGCAAGACGGATATCCCACTGACTTTTTTGGCAGAGTGCTGCCATCTGGTTCTCATCAGCGTTCTATGCGTTGGGTAGCAGCGGGCTTGGCCGATTGTGCTGCGATCGATAGCACAGTGCTGGAGCAAGAACTACATCACTTTCCTGAGCTGGGTGCCCAGCTACGAGTCATAGAATCTCTCGGTCCTTGTCCCATTCCCCCTATTGTCGCGGCCCAGCACCTCGGCCCAGATCTACTAGCTCAGTTACAAGCTGCTTTATGCCAGCCAGATGCGGTCTTACAAGCTGCGATGGCACAAGCAAAAATTCAGCATTATGTTCCTGTCCAGTCAGAAGATTATGCAGCGATCGCGCTGGAATACGAGGCAGCCTTAAATGCAGGTTATGACGTGATTTGGGGGAGCGCTGATTCTATCGCATCTCCTACTCATCAGTAAAAGCCCCCTTTCGCGAGGAAAAGGAGCTTGAGGGAGCACGCAAAGAAGAGATAGGGTCAGGTCAAAATCAACTCGCTTTAGCAGCCAAAGTCTGATGATTGTATATAGAAGTAAGTTTCTGATGGGAATTTCTCACAAGATCAGAAGCATGTTGTTTTCCAGTCAGATAATGCACTTCACGCTGCTCTGCCTGCCTGAAAGCGTCTGCATAAACCTGCTCAAACAATTCTCGCTGAGCGTGGCTGCCACCGATCGCTCCTAGCCGAGAGAGTACTGGCTGGAGCAAAGCGATCGCTTGTTGCCAATCTCCCTGAGCATGTGCCACCATCCCTTTAGCCGCAGGCAGGGCAATCTCAATCCAAGGTTGTTGCAGAGTTGGTTGAATTCTATGGGCATGAGCCTCCATGCTTTCCAGCATCTCCTGTACCTGCTCTTGTTGCTCTGTGAGAGCCAAGGCATAGACATAGTGGAGATCTTGAAAGGGCAGCGCATGTTCATGGATTCGGGGAGAGAGATGAGCAGCTATTTCTCGCCAACGAGTGGCACCCACCTCAACGCCGCGTAGCTCTAGCCGTAGCAGCAGGGCGATCGCTCCAACTTGATCTTTAGGAGCATCTGGACGGGCACGGCCCCATACCTTTGTATCGTATAGATGTAAGACAGTGGAGAAATCTTGGTGCTCTAAGTAGTAAAGAGCAATATGCCACCAGTTGTGGGTATAGAGCATGGAGTTGCAACCCTCCCAGGTATCCGCCAAGCCCTCCATCCAGGCAATCCCTTCCTCCACTCGGCCCTGAGTCTCCATTACATGCGCTACAGCATGATGCGCCCAAGGATCATCACGATTGATCGCGATCGCTTTTCGTCCCATTGCTTCTGCTTCTGAAAGGCGATGACATTGCTCCAAACCAAAGGCAATCATGCCGTAAAGATAATGCAGGTGGGGCTGCTCATAGTTGGCTGGTAATACCTTCTCAGCGATCTGAAGTAGCCCTGCCTGATCTCCTTGATAAAAGTAGTGATATTGGCCTTGCTGCACCGAAAGGAGATCCTGGGGATATTGCTCGGTGATTGTTTCGTGAACTGCGATCGCCTGGTCAATATCGCCTCTGGCCCAAGCAACAATGGCTTTCACCCACCAACGCTCTCGCTGCGACGCTTTTGCTTGATGTCGAATGGCGGCTCTGAGGTAAGGAATAGCTTGCTCCCAAGCCACTGCGCTCTCTTGGGAGAGATAGTAAGCGGCAGCAAAGGCATGGGCGATCGCACAAGTTGGATCAGCGCTCACGGCTTGGAGAATAGCAGATTCCGCTTGTTTGCCATAGCTGAGGGATTGGTCAATGAATTGATCAATGGCCGCGATCGCCTCAGCCGCAGCGGTCGTTATATCCAGTCCTTGAGCATCCTTTAGCATTGCCACTCCTTACTTCATTAAAAAAGCCACTTTCATCAGCAACTGTGAGGGCTTTGACCCTCTAGCTCGGATCATCCAGCCCTCGTTTCAACAACAGTTATTTATGTAAATTGGGCCTCTTTGCAGAGGTTTATTCAAAATTTAAGCAAAGTACAGTAATTCGGTCGAGATACCGTATTTTGCTTCAATAGCAGTCTGACACAGAAGCGACAAAAATGGCAAGACCTAAATACGGTTATCCCATCGGAATTTAGGAGTATGCTTTTTAGGGCTGGCTTTATTGCCACAACTCGACTAAAGCGGGCGAGAGAAAGTCATAAAAATACTCCCCTCAGCCCAAGGTGAAGGGAGCGCCATGCAATTCAATTGAAGTTTAATAACGAGCCAAAACCATTGCTTCTGAAAGAAATAAACTTGGAAGCTTGCCAAAGCTGGTGGCGCAGCTAGGCTAGGCTTCCAAGTTTAACTCTAATGACACTGAATCGCTGAGAGTAGAGTACTCTGTCTAGATCAACAGCACTTCTGACTCAAGCTGTAAATCTCTGTAACGTTAGTTGGTAAACCAGAATACAAACAAGTATTCACTGTCTTCTATCCACCCACCACTTCACCACCATTGGGATGCAAAATTTGTCCTGACATGTAGGAGGAGTCATCAGAAGCTAGAAACACATAACTGGGGGCAACTTCTTCTGGTTGTCCTGCTCTTTGCATGGGTACCTGAGCCCCAAAGCTCCTAACTTTATCCTCTGGGAAAGTTGCAGGAATTAGCGGTGTCCAGATAGGTCCAGGGGCTACGCCGTTGACCCGAATGCCCTTCTCCACCAGAGATTGCGACAGAGAACGGGTAAAAGCCACGATCGCACCCTTCGTGGAGGAATAATCGAGGAGCTGCTGATTGCCCTTGAATGCTGTCACCGAGGTAGTGTTGATAATGGCGCTACCCTGCTTTAAGTGAGGCAATGCCGCTTTGGTCAAAAAGAACATACTAAAGATATTCGTGCGGAAAGTGCGCTCCAACTGTTCTGCTGTAATATCTTCGATGCTTTGCTGAGGGTGCTGCTCAGCCGCGTTGTTGACCAAAATATCCAGGTAGCCCAACTGCTGCACAGTTTGTTGTACTGCTTCCTGGCAAAATTTCTCGTCACCAATATCACCCGCGATCGCGATACAGCGTCTTCCTTCAGCTTCAACGCGACGCCTGGTATCTTCGGCATCTTGATGCTCATTTAGATAAACGAGAGCAACGTCCGCTCCTTCTTTGGCGTAGAAAACTGCGACCGCCCGCCCAATGCCACTATCTCCCCCAGTAATCAGTGCCACTTTTCCTTGTAGCTTGCCACTGCCCCGATACTTAGAATCATCAAACTGGGGGCTGGGGGTCATTTCAGACTCAAGACCTGGCTGTTGATTCTGGTGTTGAGGGGGTTGCAATTCTTTGGATTGGCTCATACTGTTTCTCCCATTAATTGATGTATTTCTATCTGTGAAAAAACTTTCAGAAGCTAGCCAGACCTAAATTCAAAATCCTAGCTTTACGGCTCCAAGATTGCACTTTTGCACCGCGTCTGACTTCCTTCGTTAATGCTGCTTTCTAAGGTGAGCGGATCTGTGAGTTCACTGTAGAACGGGCTTATCATTCATTGCTGATTCATTAGAAATAAACTCAGGTCTATCTATAGATCAGTTTTTGGCAAACTGAGCTGTGATAGCTAATCCCCTAGATGAGCGGCGGAGCAGTTCCTAAAAGACTCAGCCCAAGATTTGGCTTCTCTTTCATCACTGACTGACCCTTAACGGCTGCATCAACTTGTATTCACACTCACAATCAGTGTTCACCCCAAAAGAGCGCTTTCACAACTTTAGATAGAGAGACCTCTCTGCCTGTAGTGGAAGAAGCAGTAGGCGATCGCTAATACGCTACTTAGTGATAGATGCTCCGAAAACAGTAGTGGCTTGAAGCAATTCAAAGCCGAATTCATCCAAGTAGTAATCAGTAGCATTTCGACATAATTTAAGTAGGTGAAATAATGAGCTTTAATCCCTTAACTGAAAAAGGCATTCCCCTTGACCAACAGCTACGAAATTGGTCAGAGTTAAATGTTCAGCCCTACATTAAAGATCAAGTAGACCCCTACACTCGCACCCGTGTCATCACCATGAACGGGATTGAAACGGAAGGGATCTTTTTCTCCCATCAATTTGCGCGTCACACAGCCGACCCAGACCTACGCCGAAACTTAGCGATGCTGCGGCGAATTGAGCAGCAACAGCAAAAAGCGATTAACTGGCTCACACCTGGTAACGAATCCACGCTGGAAGTCACCATTGGTTACGAGCAAGTTGCCGTTGATCTCACTGCCTTTCTTGCGCGTCACGAACCCGATCCTTATCTCAAACAAGCCTTTGAATTTGGACTTTTAGAAGACTTCGACCATCTCTATCGCTATGCCAACTTGCTAGAAATGACCGAAGGCAAGAAAGCAGAAGAGGTGACGGGTCGCCTGACAGAGATCATGCCCGGACGACCCACCGCAGCAGAACACCGCCATCCCTATGATGATGTGCGGAGACCGAGCGATCGCACCAAAGCAGACCCCATATCCTTGCTGCACGTGCTGACCCTGGTGGCTTCCGAGCAACAAACCATG
>DATNPE010000211.1:0-2912 GCA_036703355.1 Allocoleopsis sp.
CATTGCCGCGACTACGACTCCCGAACCCAATCGAGATGCTGTGATTTCACGGCTCAAGAATACTGGCTGGGCGATGAGTCTGGTCGCAGGCGCTGCTAGTTTTGGTACGACCTTACTGCTCGGTCGAATTACAGAAAAGCAGATTAAACGGGCGACGACAGACCTGCAAGCTCAGTTTGAGTCGGTTTCTCAGGGGAATCTGAATGTTACTGCCACGGTTTACTCAGAAGACGAATTTGGTCAGTTGGCGACGAGTTTCAACCAGATGTCGCGGGTAATTCTGACAAGCATGAGTGAGGCGCAGCGGAAGGCAGAAGAGCAAGAGCAGGCGAAAGAAGACCTGCAACGTCAAGTGATTCGGCTGCTTGATGACGTGGAAGGAGCCGCTCGCGGTGACCTAACCGTACAAGCAGAAGTGACGGCTGACGTTTTAGGGGCAGTCGCTGACTCCTTTAACTTGACCATTCAAAACCTGCGAGAAATCGTACAACAGGTTTCACAGGCAGCGCGTCAGGTGAATAAGGGATCGGCTGACTCCGAAACGTTTGCCCGGAGTTTGTCATCGGATGCCCTGCGGCAAGCGGAAGAATTGGCTGTTACTCTGAACTCCGTACAGGTGATGACCGAGTCCATTCAGAGGGTGGCTGAGAGTGCCAGAGAAGCTGAGGATGTGGCACGCACAGCATCGGAAAGCGCTGTGAGAGGGGGTGACGCCGTAGAACGCACGGTGGCGGGAATTTTACAAATTCGTGAAACTGTAGCAGAGACAACGCGAAAAGTCAAGAGACTTGCCGAATCCTCTCAGGAGATTTCCAAAATTGTGGCGCTGATTTCTCAGATTGCCTCCCGAACGAATTTGCTAGCGCTCAACGCCAGTATTGAGGCGGCAAGAGCAGGGGAATCGGGTCGTGGTTTTGCCATTGTTGCGGATGAGGTGCGACAGCTAGCGGATCGGGCGGCGAAGGCGTTGAAGGACATCGAACAAATCGTACTGCAAATCCAGAGCGAAACCGGGGCGGTGATGACGGCAATGGAAGAAGGCACCCAGCAGGTGATTGAAGGCACCAAACGGGCAGAACAAGCCAAGCGATCGCTCGAAGATATCGTACAGGTATCGAATCGCATTGACGCCTTGGTGCGTTCTATTGCTGCCGATACTGTAGAGCAGACAGAAACGTCCCGTGCCGTTGCCCAAGTCATGCAATCGGTGGAGTTGACGGCTCAAGAAACCTCCCAGGAAGCTCAGCGGGTGTCTGGTGCCCTGCAAAACTTGGTCGGTGTTGCGCGAGACCTCCTGACCTCTGTGGAGCGCTTCCGGGTAGAATCCAATGGTGGCAAATAGGGTTACGGGTTGAAGGTTGAATGTTGCAGGTGAAAACCTTCAATATTCAACCTGTTAACCAGCAACATAAAGAAGTCTGAAGCTGCTCCTCAGCGATCAGTTTTAACCCGCAACCCTTTATGGACTACTAACAATGAGTGAGATTACCAGTTCCAGCTTAGGGATGTGGACTCGCCGCTTGCTAGAAGCAATTTTCTTGGGTGGACAAGTAATGCTTCATCTCCTGGCTGGGAAGATTAATCGGCGTAACACTCTTGAACAAATGGCAATCGTTGGTCCAGCATCCTTGTCGATCGCTATGATCACTGCCGCTTTTATCGGTGCAGTATTTACGATTCAGGTAACGCGAGAGTTCATCAACTTTGGTGCCACGACTGCCGTAGGAGGGGTTCTGGCTCTGGCATTGAGCCGGGAACTCGCTCCCGTACTGACGGCGGTAATTTTGGCAGGGCGAGTGGGTTCGGCGTTTGCGGCTGAAATTGGTACGATGCGAGTCACCGAGCAGATTGATGCGCTTTACATGCTCAAAACCGACCCGATTGATTACCTGGTGATTCCTCGCGTTATTGCTTGCTGTCTGATGCTACCCATTTTGACGATTCTCGCAATCATTCTCGGTATGGCAGGAGGAGTCCTGATTGCCGAGTTGCTGTATGGTATTTCCCAGGATGTATTTCTCGATTCGGCTCGTACCTTCCTGACAGTCTGGGACTTAGGTAGTGCTGCGATCAAAGCTGTGGTCTTTGGGGCGTTAATTGCCATCATTGGGTGTAGCTGGGGGTTAACCACAACTGGCGGAGCAAAAGGCGTGGGTCAATCGACAACCACTGCTGTCGTCACTGCTTTGTTGGCGATCTTTATTTCCAACTTTTTCTTATCTTGGGTCATGTTTCAGGGGACGGGCAGCGCGGTGATTGGTGGATGAACACGGTTGGAGAGACAGCGCCTCATCCATGACCCGAGAGTGATTGCTGGGCATCGGCGCAGCCGATCGCTCACAAGAGTTCCACAAATCGGCATCAGGTGTAAACGCTTTAAAATGTAAAGATATTATATAGACGTTTATGATAATCGGATTTGAGTCAAGTGACCTCTGCTGCGTCTTCTCCTACCTCAAGCCAGAGAGTTGAACTCTCCCCTAGTTACACACTGCCTTTGGCCTTAGTTTTTGCTGCCCTGCCGATGTTACTCATACAAGTTTGGGTGAGTTTAGCGATCGCGCTTTTTGGGTTCTTCTTATTGTTTCAAGCTGTCACGATCCGCCTGCAATTTACCGAAACGGCCTTGGATATTTATCGCTCGGAAACACTGCTTCGACGTTTTCCTTATCAGGAGTGGCAAAATTGGCGGATTTTTTGGCCGTCAGTGCCAATTTTGTTTTACTTCAAAGAAGTTAAGAGCATCCACTTTTTGCCCATTTTGTTTGACCCTAAAATGCTAAAAATTTGTCTGGAACAACGTTGTCCCCGGCACTGAGGCAGGTGCTAAGCAATTCAACATACATTCAAAATGCGCTATGCGCTGAGGCGCTAACAAAATTCAAAATGGCAAAAATTAATAGTGTGAGTCA
>DATNPE010000212.1:0-2971 GCA_036703355.1 Allocoleopsis sp.
TATAGATATCTTCAATGGCTCGTATATGGCCTTGCTTGTATTTCGTGAAGTAGGTGATGGCAAAACAAGGGTCTCTAGTATTTTTTCCCAGCAGAGAAGCCCACTCTGCTCCCACCGATTCCACCGCGATCGTACCGCTCCAGTCTGGTTCAAAGCGATAGATGCTGACGCGATCGGTTTGGAGAAACTGCCGCACCTCGACCACGGTTGTATTCAGGATGTCTTCTAAATGCAGCGATTGCCGAATCCGTTGAGAAATCATCCCCATCAGGTGTTCCCACTCGGTTTGTTGGTGCAGTTCGGCCATTGCTTGACTGGCTTGAATCAGCCGCCGTACCCGTTGCCGCAACACCGCCCAATGAATCGGCTTGGTCACATAGTCGGTCGCGCCAGCCGCAAACGCTTGATCGACAGAAGCCTCGTCATCTAGCCCCGTAATCATCAACACCGGGATGCGATCGCCGCCCGGTAGCGCTTTGAGTTGGCGACAACAGGTGAAGCCATCCAGCACAGGCATGACGGCATCGAGCAAGACAATATCGGGGCGGAGGCGCGTGTAGATGGTTAAACATTGTTCCCCGTCTCGTGCTTCGGCCACACGATATCCTTCTTCCTCCATCGTCTCTCGTAGCAGCGATCGCGCCGCCTTATTGTCATCAACCACGAGAATCAGAGGGGCATTTAAGGAGACAGGACGCATGCTGGTCACTTCTAGTCTGGGGCAGACTGCATGGGAGATTTGATAAAAGCTTTATCTAGACTTTGGCCCTAGTATGCCCACTCTTGCGGGTTCTCTATAGGGCAAAGCGCGGATTCTACCTCGGCCATCTCAACCGGAAAGTCCGTGATTAAAGGGATGCCACCTCAATCAAGCGATCGCCAATGGTCACGGTGCCGCTCTGAGTCACGGTCGCCAGGATGCCAGTCTGCCGATGGCCGAGGATGGGTTGCAAGGCAGCAAAAATCGAGCAATCCTGAACGCCTGTATCGGGGTTGACATCAATATTGAGGCATCGGTTGATCGGGGCCGCGATCGCGATTTCAGCCGTACCCATTTGGAAAGTTTTGCCGACCCAGCTCAATTCCTCCCAAGCGGGAATGCCCTTGAGCAAAATATTGGGCCGAAAACGGCGTGGGTCAATGACATGGCCTAATTTCTGGCTCAGGTCTTCTAGACTGGCTTGGTTGATCAGCGAAATGTGGACTGGGTTGCGATCGGGATAGCGGGTGCTGTTGCCGTCGCCAACCAAACGCAAAGGTGCTTTCTCTGGATGGCGCGCGGTGGCAGTGGGTTGTAGAGCTGCTAAATATCCGGTGAAAAATGCACTAATGCGGTCGCGCCCCTCAGCCGTGTCAGGTGTTTCTGCTAACAACTCTACCCCTGCTTGTTTCACCGTCAGTTGGCGGGTGCTGGGGTCGTACTCGCAAGCTAAGCTGGCTAATCCGGGCCAGTCATTTTGCATGGCGAAGTTGTTTTTCCTCATCCACGGCACTGCGTCAGCTAAGTCAGGGCTAGCTTCGGCGATCGCATCAGCATACATGAGGGCAAAGCCGCGATCGCCGGGAATGCCGTGATCTGCCTGGAGGGAGACGCGATCGCAACGGTGAGGGGTTAACCCTTTGATGAAGTAGGTAAACAGTTGGATGACTTCGATAGTGCTCATGGATTTGTTGTGGAGGGTAGCGGAAGCAGACTCAACGCTAGGCATACTACGCCTGATCCTGCCTAAATGAAAAGCCCCCGACCTAAAAGTGGTCAAGGGCTGGGTAGCAAGCGTTTCTAATTAGAGCTTTGCAGTGAGCTCAAATCATGAATAAGAGCGATCTTCAGGTTTAGCAGCGCGCGAGCGGTTGTAAAGCACCACCCCAATGGCTGCGCCAAAAATAGCTAGTTGGACTAAAGTGGTTTCCCAGGTGGGATAAATGCCCAGAGCATCGATCGAGGGCAAGAAACTCGCGGTATCGGCTCGTAGCAACCCCGCAACTTGCAAGGCATGAATGCCGCTGCCGACAAACTTGAAGCCGAGATAGTAGATCAGCAAGCTGGTGAACAGGAAGAAAGGTTTGAGTGGAATTCGCAAGCCCAGTCCTAGCATCAAGACTGCGACCACGACCAAGATCAGCGAACCAATGCCTAAACCACCCAGCAAGTCGAAGGTGCTAATCGAGGGGGCAATCCCGATATAAAACAGGACTGTCTCTGCTCCTTCCCGGAAAACGGCGAGAAATGCTAGCAGCGCTAAAGAGAAGACACTGTTTTGGGCTAGAGCCGCAGTGGTTTTCTCTTTGATATAGACTTGCCACGCACCCATCGAGGACTTGCTGTGCAACCAATAGCTGACATAAAACAGCATGGTGGCAGCCACTAAGCCTGTTAGCCCTTCGATCAGTTCTCGGTTGGTGCCCACGGCAATGTTGGCAAAGACTAAATGAATCACCAGCGCCGTGATTACTGATGCAAAGATGCCAATGCCTGCGCCAATCCAGATCCAGCGGCTCTTGTCACCGTTGTCGCTCTTGACGAGGAATGCACACAACGCCACCAAGACTAAGAGCGCTTCCATACCTTCGCGCAGCAGAATCACAGCCGAGTCAAATAAGCTGTAGCGTAGCGAGGTTTCGGCAAAGGGCTGTAGATCAGTTTTGAGCGTGGCGATCGCGCTTTTGGCTTCACTGATATTGGGTGGTGTAGAACGCAGAGCCGCATAGGCCGTTGCCATGTTGTTCTCGATCGCTACATAGGCCTGCCGTGATTTTGCCGCTACAAAGCCTTCTACTTCGACCCAATCGGTTTGAAAGCTCTTAACTTCATTGGCTGCGGTGGCAATATCCTGGTTTTGCAGCGCCGTTTCCGCTCGATTCAGCCGTTCCACCAAGCTGGCGATCGTGACGGTCCCAGCGTTTTGGGTCGGCGTTGCTACTGATGGAGTGCTGAACTTGCCACTGATGAATTTTTGGTTGGTGGCATGTA
>DATNPE010000213.1:0-15241 GCA_036703355.1 Allocoleopsis sp.
TTCAGCTAGCGATCGCAAATACTCAGAGACTTCAGCATTCAGTCCCAATTCCTCAGGCTCAATAGGACCAACCCCAAATTTGTTGCGGGCTGCATCATTACCACACCAAAACGGAGAATCACATCCCCAATCATAAAAAAATCGGATTTGATAGTACTGCTTTGAATGACTCACAAGGCTTTGATTCAATTTATGGCAATTTATGGCAAAAAAAGTTTACGCCAAGTTGCATTAAATTTCATTTTGCTAATGATGTCGTTTATTTTAAGAACAAGTTTGGCAGAATACTGAGGTTTAATTGCCAGTGAAGTAATTTTTGATGCTAGAGCAAGCGTTAAGAAGATCACCCGTTCTGATTTCGATGATCAGCCTTGGTTGCGATTGGCTGCGGCTTGCTTAGGCGAGAATATCCCTTATCTCTTGCCTGAGTTTGACTACAACACAGCCAGTAGTCCCAACTATGGTTTGTTTGACGGTACTTATACGGCTACCACAGAGCTAACTTATGCTCCCAGCGACAACCTAGATGTTCGCCTCCGCTACAACTATTCCAGGTTGCAAGGCTATGGAGGCCAGGTGGGAGGTGCCAACTACGCCCCCTACCCTAGGGTTATCTAGATGCAGGCCTAGGGTTCTCAGTTTACGATCCGCTTACAGGTAGCATTTCTTCAGGCGGGCTAGACTATGCCTATGCTCTCTTTAACCCCAACAACTTTGATAGTAATCCCAATATCTATGTAGGCAATCTTCGCGCCCAATTTCGCTTTTAACTTCCGCTACAAAAAGAATCATTTCTAACTGATTGAAGCGGTATGTCACAGACCTCAGTGGGAACTCTGGATCAAAATCACAATCGGTACGAATCGTAAATTCTTATGAAAATGCGTCGTTCCAGCAAAGTCAAAGCGCTGCCCCTCCAACTAGTCCTCATTGTTCCCTTTGCACTCCAGATCTTTGGAGCCGTAGGGCTGGTCGGCTACCTGTCCTTTAGAAACGGGCAGAAGGCAGTGAATGACTTAGCGACTCAGTTGATGGAACGTAGCAGCGGTAAAGTCATTCAACACTTAGATTCTTATCTCTCAGTTCCCCATAAGGTGGCTCAAGTTAATGCTGATGCCATTCGTATGGGACTGCTGAATGTCCGCGATCGCCAAACCGTGGGCAAGTATTTCTGGCATCAGATGCAAGCCTATGATGTGAGCTACATCGGCATTGGGCTGACGACTGGAGAAGGGGTGGGAGCCGCTCGTTATGACGGCAAAACCATCACGATGGATGATTGGAGCGCCAACCTACCCAAGAACTGGATCAGCTATGCCTTAAACGCACAAGGCGATCGCACCCGCGTTCTAGAAACCCTGGACTGGAACAACTTTGAGCAACCGTGGTACACAGGCCCTGTCAAAGCAGGTAAACCCATCTGGTCCCCAATTTATGTAGTCAATTATCCTAATCAGGTCTACATTACCACCTCCGCAGGTCGCCCAATTTACGATGCGAATAACCAGTTGCTAGGAATGGTCAGTATTGATGTTTCTCTCCTGAAACTGAGCGACTTCCTGCGGAGTTTAGCCATTAGTCGATCTGGTCAAGTTTTTATTCTGGAGCGAGATGGCACATTAATTGCGAATTCTGGCCAAGCTCAACCTTTCAGCTTAGTCAAGTCAGAAATCAAGCGATTAGAGGCAACCAACAGCCCTGATCCGGTGGTTCATCAGGTTGCCGAACAGATCAAGCAACGCTTTAACGGCTTCCAAAACATTGCTGGACCTCAAGAACTACGGCTGAAATTAGAGGGAGAGCCGCACTATGTCCAGGTCATGCCTTGGCGGGATGCGTATGGCTTAGATTGGTTAGTGGTGATGAGCGTGCCCGAAGACTCCTTTATGGCACAAATCAACGCCAACACTCGCACCACCATTTGGCTTTGCTTAGGCGCTTTGGGAGTCGCTTCGCTGATGGGCATTCTCACCTCCCGCTGGATTATCCGTCCGATCCTGCGTCTCAACCGGGCCAGCGAAGCAATGGCATCTGGTAACTTGAATCAAGCCGTTGAGTCTGGCGGTATTGAAGAATTGAATATTCTTGCTACCTCCTTTAACCACATGGCTCGACAACTACGCGAGTCATTTGCAGCCCTAGCACAAAGCAACGAAGAACTCGAAGACCGAGTGGAGCAGCGCACCCTAGAACTCAAAAAGGCCCTCGGAGAGTTACAGCATTCCCAAGCCCAGGTAGTGCAGAGCGAAAAGATGTCTAGCTTGGGGCAACTCGTTGCTGGTATTGCCCACGAAATTAACAATCCAGTCAACTTTATTCACGGCAATCTCCGCTATGTGCAGGACTACACGGGAGACTTATTAAAGTTTATCCAGCTGTATCAAAAACAGTATCCCAATGCTGGTCCTGAGATTCGGACGACTGCCGAAGAGATTGATCTAGAGTTTTTGCAGGGAGACTTACCGAAAATGTTGTCTTCCATGCAAGTAGGGACCGATCGCATTCGCCAGATCGTGCTATCCCTCAGAAACTTCTCCCGCATGGATGAATCAGAGATTAAACCAGTCAATATCCATGAGGGTTTAGATAGCACCCTGATGATCTTGCAGCACCGTCTCAAAGCGCGACCAGAGCACCCAGAAATTGAGGTAATCAAAGAGTATGCCTCTCTCCCCCTAGTGGAATGCTACGCAGGGCAGCTCAATCAAGTGTTTATGAATATCCTCACCAATGCTATAGATGCGCTTGAGGACACCACCAACAAGACTGCTCCCGAAACTCCCACACATCCTCGTCAAATTACCATTCGTACCTCCATTGTGAACGAGCAGTGGGTGAAAATCGCGATCGCAGACAATGGCCCAGGCATCCCTAAACAAGTACAACAGAGAATCTTTGACCCATTCTTCACGACAAAACCAGTGGGCAAAGGAACAGGTATGGGCATGTCGATCAGCTATCAAATCATTACCGAAAAACATAACGGCAAGCTAGAGTGCTCCTCCACCGTAGACCAAGGAACCGAATTCTCCATTCAGATTCCCATTCGGCAGCCTAACCAGACAGGAGTATTGGTTGGGGCGAAAGAGGAAGGATGAGGGAGGAGTCAGAAAGAAGTGCTGAGTGCTGAGAAGTGAGGGGTGAGGAGAGAGGAGTTAGGAGCCAGAAGTCAGAAGTCAGAAAGTGAGGAGTGAGGAGTGAGGGGCCAACAGCCAAGCGCAAATCCTCAAGCGCCAACACTATCAAAGACTCGAAACACCTACGGTCACGTTCGTTTGGAGGGGGTCTGGGGGACGCAACCGTCCCTCAGCGGGGGTTTGGGGGCGAGTGCCCCCAAGGATCGGATTTAACCAGTTTATGCGCGATGACAGAGGCCAAAAACATAAACCCTCCTTAAACTGCATAATATCTACTTAAATTACTTAAATTAAATAGCTCCGAGGTTGGCTGTGGTTACGAAATTGAAGCGGTTTAAGGTGGCTCTGTTGCCGTGACGACTTATTTGCGCGAGTTGCCCTGATCTCACGATCCATCCGGCGATCGCTGCTTTTGAAGCTCATCACCAACCATTCAGTGAGAAAATTGAGCCAAAGCCAGAATCAGCCTGGATATAGCAATCCTAAATGGATTGTAAAAAGGGGTGTGGGGGCTGCGCCCCCACGCAAGGGTTTCACCCCTGCACCCCATTAAAGAATCAAAAAGGATTGCTATAGTGACTCTGGCTAAAGAAATGCCATTATGCCTTTGTCAATAAAAATACGCCAACTGCAATCATGACACAGCCAGCCAAAAGATTGATTCCTTTTCTGAGCTTAGAGCCAACAAAAAATCTGGCTCTATCGGCCATAAATGCATAAACAAGCTTGACACCTCCTACAGCCGCGATCGCAATCAAGATAATGATGCTGGTATCCAGATAGGAAATTGTCGAGAGATCCAAAAAAGCTGGGAAGAAGCCAAGATAGAAGAGAGTTACTTTTTGATCGGCTAGTGTAATAGACAGCCCAGCCAGAAAGCTAGAGAGTAGCGAAGATTCCCTAACCGCCTCTGTCTCCATATTCTGGGATTTTGATCTACATAGTCCTATCCCTAACCAAATTAGATAAGCGCCACCCAGGTATTTGATGAGGATAAATAAACTCCCCATTGTTTCCACTAGAAATGACAAACCCCAAATCGCAATGATGATGAAAACGATGTCTCCCACCACTATTCCTAGAGTTGTGAAGACCCCATGCATCAATCCAGATGTTGCGGCTCTAGTGGAAACAGTCAGGACACTGACGCTGGGAATAGCAGCCAAGACCACCATGGCGATGAATAGCGCAGTCATGCTGCTCAATGTCATGCTGCTTTGCATAGAGATTGCAATTAGATCGTCACGTTCACTACTTTCAAGCTCGCACCTGTAAAGCCAAGTCTATCATCGCCCGTCTCCATCCTTGATTCAACCCATCTCCCTAATCTCTCTTTCCTGTCATCATCATTCGTACCCCACCCTTAGGAGCGAGAGTAAACCCACGGCGCTGGAGTTTCACAGGTTCATCCTCGGCTAGAGCCAATTGATATTGAGAGAGAACAGTGGCTAGAACCAGCTTCATTTCTAACTGTGCTAAGGCATATCCCAAGCAGCGACGACTGCCGCCACCGAAGGGGAGATATTCAGAAGGAGAATATTGCCGCTCTAGAAACCGCTCTGGTTGGAACTCTTGAGCATTGGGATACAGTTCTTCTCGGTAATGCACCAGATAAATACTGGGGATAAAGGTCGTCTCAGGTGCAAACTCCTGTCCTGCTATCTTCACAGGTGATTTGGCAATGCGAGGGAAAATTACGGGGAGAACCGGATACATGCGTAATGCTTCTTGGCAAACCGCGTTCAGGTAAGGCAACTGAGCCAGTTCCATTGGAGAGGAGCGATCGCCCACACTATCTAATTCATAAAGTAGTTTTTCTCGTACTTGCGGATTGCGGTGAATTTGATAGAAAGCCCAAGCCAGCGTGGTTGCTGTGGTTTCATGTCCTGCAAATAAGATCGTCAGGAGTTCATCTCGGATCTCCTCATCGCTCAGAGCTTGATCCTGCTCATCTCGCACCGCCATCATGAGACTGAGAATATCTCTACGACCTGTTGCTCCTTGACCACGTCTCTCCTCAATCTCTGCTTGCAGGAGATCATGAACTTGCTGTTGCCGCCGTCGCATTTGGCCCCAAGGACTCCAGGCTCCCCAATCTTTCTGTAAGAATTTTAGAAACAGGATACTGGAACGGAGAGGAGAATCCGTCAGATCTAGCCACTGGGTTAGGAGCGGTTTCAGTTGTTGATAGCGTTCTCCTTCGCTCAAACCAAAGACAATTTGCAGAATGATCTCCAGGCTGATCTTTTGCATCGCACTTCGAGCGACAAAAGTTTGCCCAACTTGCCACTGACTTGCCATCTGTTCTGTAATTAAACAGATTTGTTGAGCGTAGGTCTGGAGCCGTTCTCCATGAAACGGTGGCATCAATAGTTTGCGTTCGCGGCGGTGGCGATCGCCATCCATCAACATCAGGGAATTCCGCCCAATCAGGGGTTCCGCGATCGCATTGGCTCGACCAATATCAAATTTGGCATCTTGGCTAAAGATATCTTGAATGGCTTGGGGATTGCCCACTACGATTGGCGTTCCCAGACTCCCTAGCCGCAACGTGAATGTATCACCATACTGCTGACTATATTTCTGCTGAAACTTGATCGGGTCGGCAATCCAATTCAGCAATTGCCACCAACCAGGCTTATCAATGAGATTTGGTAAGGGGCTAAACATCATCTCTCTCTGCTGATCTCTTGATCTATTCTGATGCTCTGGCGCTTTATGATCTGGCGCGATCGCTCAATCGGGAATCACAATATCATCGAGTCCGGGAGGCTCAGCGGGATATTGGGGATTCATGGCTTCTAGTGTATCGGCGATCGTGCGAGCTACGACCAGATTGCGATACCACTTGCGGTTGGCTGGAATTACATACCAAGGTGCATATTCCGTCGAGCAAGAATTAATTGCATCTTGAAAGGCTAGTTGATAGTCATCCCAAAGCAGGCGCTCTTTGACATCATTCACCGAGAACTTCCAGCGTTTATCCGGTTCAGCTAAGCGAGATTCCAGACGGCGCTTTTGCTCATCTTTGGAGATATGGAGAAAGAACTTGAGCACCATGATGTGATTCAGCGCCAGCATGTGCTCAAACTCATTAATCAATTGGTAGCGCTCTCGCCAAATTTCCTCTGGCACCAACTGCTTCACCCGCGTCACCAACACATCTTCGTAGTGCGATCGGTTGAAGATGGCGATCATGCCTCGTCCGGGAGTGCGTTGATGATATCGCCAAAGAAAGTCGTGGTTGAGTTCCTCGACACTCGGTTGCTTAAAGGACCACACCTGGCATCCCTGAGGATTCACACCCTGAAACACATGTTTGATTGTGCCGTCTTTGCCACCCGTATCAATCGCTTGCAGCACGATCAATAAGCTTTGTTTTTGTTCCGCAAATAAGCGAGCTTGGAGTTCTTGCAGTCGTTGTCTTTGCTTCTCTAGTTCTTGTTCTGCATCTTTCTTGCCCTCGTAAGCATTCGACTCATTCGGGTCAAGGTCAGCGAGAACAATCGGCTGTCCAGGGCGAACGCGATACCGAGGATAGTCTGGTCTGAGAGAGCGATCGCTGACATTATCCTCCGGGGTCATGACATCAACAATTTTCTCCGTAACTCGGTTAGCAGCTTTCTTGGCCTGACGCATCTCAGGGCTATTGCCATTCTCTGCCGCTGCTTGCTTAGCCGCCTGCTTCTTCTTGCCCATCTGCTTGTCCTCTAGCTGAACCGCTCGACTCGCCTGAATTCATCAATCCTTCAGGTTGTCTGTTTTCTAAGGTGAAGCGAGCGCCAGTTTTCTAGATCTACGCAATCTAGCGATCGCCTTCAGCCTTATTCTAGCGACCCTATTTTGTCGCTCTGGGGTTCAGCAAGGTTTCTCAAGATCCGGGCTGGCAAATTTACCAGGCACTGTAGCCGAGTTGGTCCAGCCCTAGTAAGCTTTTTTGCTCTTCATAGCGGTGCAGGATAGAGATGGTGTACTCCGCCACGCTGGGATAGCGATGCCCGCCATAATAACTAGCCTTTGTATAGTTGTAGCGATAGGGTTTGCCACTGTACCAATGGGAAGCCACCCGACGAACCGCGATCGCTTCATCTCCATTACTGGCGACTAGAGCGGCTTGCCAATACTGATTGAGTTTAAAGTCAATTACTTGTAGCTGTAGTTCTGGATTGTTGAGAAATTCGGAGGCGCTGATGGAGTAGCCGAGGGCTTCTTTCGTCCAACTAGGGATGTTAGCAGGCATCACTTGGCCGTAGCCTAGAGCACCAGAATGACGATTCACAGCCCGAAAATTAGCGCCACTTTCTTGCCCAATGATGGCGCGGCGGAGAGCAATGACTTGTGAGGGGATAGCGGGAATTGTGGATGCGGGTTCTACCTGAAAATCATAAGTTCTGGCTTGGGCGGCGGGAACCACCATTGGCAAAGCTAGCCCTCCTAGCAACAAGCCACGAAGAATCAGAGCAGTTGCAGTTGTGAGGGAGCGCGAACTTGTCCACTGTTCTAGAAGCATTGAACCTTCCTAAAATCAACACACGGCGCAACTTGAGCCACCAAAACTCAAGCCTCCCTACGATGCCCGTGCTCCAAAACCAGCAAATCGGTGAATCTACGACTATTTAGAGCGGCTCACAATTTGGCTCGTCACCAACCAACCGTTGCGATCGCTGGAATAGTGATTTTTTGGTTCAACTGAGGAGCAAAATGTATCTCAGTAACGCTTGTGCATCACCGCCGCAGCGATGTTTGGGGCGATCGCTAGACGAAAATCTTCGTGCTTATACTGAATAGATGGAAATTTTTCGCCATGAGTAGCGAGCAAATTTGCTTGAAGCAATGGTTGAACTACGGTATTGAGTGGATCAGGATAATCTTTTAATAAAGATTTTAATTTATGCATAGCTTTATCCCCCCAGAGCGTTTTTTTCCCTATCTCTCCTGGACCGAAATTCAAGCCATGCCCGATAAGGCCAATGTCGTATTGGTTCAACCTCTCGGCGCGATCGAGCAGCATGGGCCACATTTGCCACTGATTGTCGATGCCGCGATCGGGGTAGCTGTTTTGGGCAAAGCCTTGCAGCAGCTAGAACCCAGTGTTCCTGCCTATGCTTTGCCGCCTTTGTACTATGGCAAATCTAATGAACATTGGCATTTTCCGGGCACAATTACGCTCAGTGCTCAAACCTTGCTCACCACGATTAGCGAGATCGCCGAAAGCGTCTACAGGGCAGGATTTCGTAAGTTAGTGCTGATGAACTCCCACGGTGGACAGCCGCAGGTGCTAGAAATCGCGGCGCGAGATTTACATATCCAATATCCAGATTTCAGTGTTTTTCCTTTGTTCACCTGGCAAGTGCCCCACATTGCCTCAGATCTCCTGACTCCTAAAGAATTAGAGATGGGTATTCATGCAGGAGATGCCGAAACCAGCTTGATGTTGGCAATTTCGCCTCAGCACATTCATATGGAACGGGCGATCGCGGAATATCCGCCAGAGCAACCTCCAGGTAGCCTCTTGAGCATGGAAGGCAAGCTACCTTTTGCTTGGGCCACGCGAGACTTGAGCCAAAGTGGAGTCATTGGTGACCCAACTACAGCTAGTAAGGAGAAGGGCGATCGCCTTTTGGAGTCATTAGCAGCAGGTTGGGTGCAAGTTATCCGAGATGTCTATGCGTTTCAGCCGCTTCAACCCCGTTAGCTGTGCTATTTGCTAAAACTCCTCGCCGCCGCATTTGCCTGACTCCCAAGCCTGCTAAGGCTAGCAAGCCCAGAGTAGCAGTAGGTTCGGGTACAGAAGCAGTATCCTGCTTGGGCGATCGCAGTGCGGTCAAGGTTGCGGAGTCTGGAGCTGATGCAGATTTAAGCGCCGCAAACGTCAAAGAGGGTGCCACTTGACTGTCATGATTGCGAGCGGGAAAAGTGAGTGGAGAGGGGGACGGAAAGTTTCCTGCAAATACAGGGGGAAAGAGAGCGGCAAGGTTGTTGAAGGCAAAATTCCCAATAATCTGGTGAGCGGCTGTGGTGGGATGGATGTTATCCCAAAATAGATACTGATTGGGGTTGCTACAGGGAACAAAAGTTTGTTGATTTAGACAAGGCTCAGTGACATTGGTCAAGCCAAACTGAGACGGTTGGTTGATGGCTTGTTGAAATAAAGCATTGACATCGAGCGGGATGATATTGGCAGCAAAACCAGGCGATCGCTCTAAGCGCCTCATTTGGCGGAAGAGGAAATTATTGTGAGCTTTCGATAAAGCATTTAGCCTCGATGCATCAGCGGTATTGCGAGTCAGCGGCACGGTGCCTAGATCGGGCAGATTCACCACCAAAATGTTTTGCGCCCCCGCCGCCTCTAAATCATTGATGGCTGTAGTGATGTTGGTGACAGAGGGTTTGGGATTGGTAAAGGGTTGGAAAGCACTTTGTGTCGGTAGGTAGTCATTAGCGCCTGCCCACAACACAAAAAGTGCATTTGGATTCGCGGGCAGCTGTAAGTCGATAAACTGCTCAATTTGGCGTTGTAGGGCTGGAAATGCAAGAAATATTGTATTGGCTGTGCCAGAGGTAGCACCCGCAAAAGCAAAATTGGATCCTTGCAGGGGTGGGTTTTGCGCTGAAGCCTGAGTAATAGGAACAGGGCTAAGACCTAGTTGAGTGGATAAATATTCCGCCCAAACCTGACCGTTACTCACCCGTTGAGCATAGGGAGGACTGGGAGGAACTAACCCTCCTGAGGCTGTATAGGCGTTACCTGGATCGCTCAGGCTATCGCCAAAGAAATAAACTTGATTAAAGCTCAAGGTGGCTGCGGTGCTGGGCTGACTGAACAAAGTCAAGCTACCAACGGCGATCGCAGCTCCAGCAATTCCTATGAATACGGTTTTCATAAAGGGTTTTGTCTCTAGCGGTGTAGAAGTGTCATTACAAGAACGACTTTTAGTTTCTACCAAGCTTTAAGTAAAAGCACCCAATTTTGTCTGTAACTTCACAAGAAATTCACCACTCTACTGATCAGGAGTGTTACAACGGGGTTAAGGAAGTGAATGACCCGGTGCGATCGCCCAACTTTTCTTCCTAAGGGCCGTACCCTAACTACAGCCTAAAAATTGTAACTTTAGATACTATTCCTGTCTTGATTTCATTACATTGGAGTTAGAGACAGTTCATGCTCTATTTCAGTCACCGTATTTAGTAGCCACAGTATTTAGTTCTGTCAGTCGAGGTTTTGACTATGCCTGAGCTTACCTGTACCATTCCAGTCCCCCGCACCCCTCAAGAGCTGGATCAAGCAATTCAGCAATATCGGAATACGGATTTGCATGGCTATGAACTGTTTTGCCAATGGCAAGCCATTTGTGAAGGCTCCATGCAGCAAGACTTCTCAGAATCCAGTGCAGATGCAGTTCCAGGTGAAGATAGCTATTAAATCTTCAGCTTGATTCCACCATTGATATTGCACACTATCGCGATGATATCTGTCGGGGCAATCCTTTGTGGTTGCCCCAAAATTAATTTGATCTAGATAAAGTAGTAAATATCGTTGTAGCGTTTCACCGCTATAGAACAGCGGTAATCAAATAATCTTTAAATCTTTAAGCAAATTGGTCTTTTCTCTGTCTGCTTTATACCTTTAGGGTGTAGTGAGACATACGATCGCTTTGGATGCTAATGGTAGAGGGAGGAATTATAAAATTATTATCAAACTTGGCGATCGCGGATTCTAAACGCTTTCAATGACGCTATTTTTAACGTTAAAAAGAAAGGGATCTTCACCTCTCCGGATTCCATGTTTCAAGCGTTGATCAAAGAATATGAAACCTTGAGCGATCCCAAAGCGATCGCCGTATATGACGAGATCCGAGCTGAACTGGGCTTTGGCATGGTGCCAAACTTATTCAAATCAATGGCTACCAGACCTGAATTTTTAGCCGCAAACTGGCAGAACTTCCGGTCTACAGTGTTGCAGGGAGAACTGCCCCGTATTCTAAAAGAAATGATTGGGGTTGTGATCTCTCAAGCCAACCAAAGCGAGTATGCTCTCAAGGTGCATTTACATGGATTGTCAGCGTTGGGGATTAGTGAAGAAGTGCTACAAACCTTGGTCGCAGACTTCGATCGCTGCCCTTTGCCAGAGCGAGAAAAAGTCGTAATTCACTTTGGTTTAGTGGCGGCTACCCATCCACGGGAGTTAACTGAAACCGATTACCAACGTCTGCGCGAGCTAGGACTGGATGAGGCGGAGATCTTTGAGATTCTTGCTACAGCTAATTTGTTCACTCAGGTCAATCAGTATACAGATGCGATCGCCCTTGAAATTGACTCTCTATGAGTACTTCTTTCTCGGCTGAGGGTAACAACTTAGAAGCCCAAGACCACGAACAACTGCTCCAGACCACTCGGCAATTGTTGGCACAGGTCCAAGCTCTTTCTAGCCGCATTATGGCAGTCAACGAGATTGCCACCGCTATCAATCGTTCCTTAGATCTGCGCGAGATTTTGCAGATTGTGGCAAAGAAAGCCAAGTGGCTGCTGGATTTTCAGCATCTCAGCATCTATCTGTGTGGCAGTCATAACGAGCAGTTTATTACTCTATTTGGTTCGTCTGTAAGTCTCAACCCGATTGCCCTGATGCCCAATGGCCCTATAGGATCGGCGCTGACATCGGGAGAACCCCAACTGCTGCAGCAAAATGCCGATCGCTTGCTAACTGGCTATAGCTCTGGAATCGTGATTCCCTTGGTGAGCCATCATCAGGCTCTAGGCACCATTAACGTCGCCACGGCCCAATCGAATGCCTATAATCTCGATGATGTCAGGATTGGCTATTTGTTGGCGCAACAGCTTACAGCGGCTATCCGTAACGCTGAACGTTTTGCTGAATTAAATCAGCTATATGCCCAACTGAATGCAGAAAAGCGTAAATCAGATGAGCTGTTATTAAATATCTTGCCATTGCAAATTGCCAATGAATTAAAACAGTTTGGCCAGGTTAAACCCATTCATTACGAATCTGCCTCTGTCTTGTTCACGGATTTCACGGATTTCACAAAAATAGCTGAGATTGTAACACTTGAAGAGTTATTTGAAGAGCTAAATTATTGCTTTTCCTATTTTGATCAAATTGTTGAAAAATATAATCTCGAAAAATTAAAAACAATTGGCGATAGCTATATGTGTATCGGAGGTGTGCCTGTCCCCAACCACACTCATGCGATCGACACAGTATTGGCTGCAATTGAAATCCAGGTTTTTATGCATTTGCGTAAGGCCCACAAGCTAAAGAAGAATCAGCCATTTTGGGATCTGCGAATTGGCATTCATTCGGGTCCTTTGCTAGCTGGAGTGGTGGGACAAAAACGTTTTGCTTATGATGTTTGGGGCGATACAGTTAATACCGCTTCTCGCATGGAGTCTTCTGGCGTGCCAGGTCGCATTAATGTTTCAGAATCTACTTTTGAGTTGATCAAAAACTTCTTTCGGCTCGATTATCGAGGCAAGGTCAGAGCCAAAAACAAAGGAGAAGTCGATATGTACTTGGTTACAGGGATTCGCGAACATTTGGCGATCGATCCCAGGGGCATTTTGCCAAACGACAACTTTATTGAGTTATATCTAGCTATTCACTCCGAATCCGCGATCGCCCCGCCGTTTTGTCAGTGGATATCGCTTTAGGTTTCTGCAAAGTGAGGGAGCTAGAGCGTAGTTAATACCGTCAGTGACCTAAAATGGCAATTAGCTTGCCAAGCTCTAGAACGAGTCATGAGCAGTAAGTTTCTGGTATCTCTGCAATGGATAGCGATCGCCACCGTTGGTCTGACGGCTGCTACTGCTGCGATGCCCAATCCCTATCAATGGGCGCTTCTAAATAAGTTCAGCATTCAGCCGCATCCTCATGTTTGCCAAGAGGCGACAGCGATGGAACGTTACCTAAAACACGGTGGCAATCCTAATACCCTGATTACTCTGGGCCAAGGCAGCACCCAGCGGCAGGTCTCCTTATTGGGCTGCGCGAGTCCAGAGGTGGCAGAGCTATTGCTGGCTCACCCTAACTTGGATCGGTACCTCGCCTTATATGAGGCAGTGTCTTTCTACAGTGGCAAAAACGGCAAGCTGACCATCGAGAGGCTCTTGGCAAAAGGTGCAGATGTCAATCATCCGTTTGAGTCAGGGAAAACGCTGTTGCATCTTGCCAAAACGCAGGCGATCGCTCGGTTACTGGTTGAAAAAGGCGCAAAGATTAACGCTAAAGATGCCAATAACAGCACCCCCTTACATGCTGCGGCCACCGATGCCACCACCAGAAATGTGGTTCAGTTATTGCTAGAACAGGGAGCAGCAGTCAATGCTCGGGATCGCAGTGGTGTCACTCCTCTCCATCAGGCCACAGCTACAGTGCAGAATACAGAAACCGTTAAGCTGTTGCTAGCCGCTGGTGCTGATGCTAAAGCCAAAGCCAATGATGGCAACACTCCTTTGCATGGAAGCGCCACCATGAGGCCAGATGTGGCAGATCTACTCCTACGCCAAGGCGCTGATCCCATGTCGAGGCGCAAAGATGGTAGAACGCCCCTATCCTTAGCCATAGAGTTCTCCTCTCCAGACATGGTAGAACTGCTACTCAGCCAAGGAACTAATGTCAACAGTAGAGATGGTTATGGGATGACGTTGCTTCATTGGGCAGCCAGATCTAGCAATCCAGAAACCCTCAAGCTGATTCTAGCGAGAGGAGCTGAGGTCAATGTCAAACGTCGAGATGGCATGTCTCCTTTAGCGATCGCGGCTCAGTTCCCGGATGCCAAAGGAGACAAGATTAAACTGCTACTAGCCCAAGGTGCCGAGGTAGATGCTCAGGATAACCAGGGTAAAACAGCACTACACTACTTGGCTGCGGCTGCCGCGATCGAAAAGAGACAAGCCTTTGAGCTGTTATTCGCCGCAGGAGCCAACATCAATGCCAGAGATCGAGCGGGAAACACCCCTCTCCTATTAGCCAAAAAGTCTGGTCTCCAAGGAGAGGTCAATTTCCTCAAAGCTCAAGGTGCAACCGAATGAAATTCTTGACCTATCCTATCCCTTCTGGCTCCTGGCTTCTCGATCTGCCAGAGCGATCGCCAAACCCAAATCTATTGAGCTACCTCAATCTGATCGATCCTGTGAATCGTCCGTTTGATGAGCTTGGCTCCTTTCGACTTACCATGGGCCAAACATAGCTCTTTGGCTTGTTCAAAGTGTTCCAATCCCTGCTCTACAGCACCTTGCTTACTCAACGCTATCCCCAAATTATAGTGAGTTTCAGCTGAGTCAGGAGCGAGGTCGAGTGCTTCTTGGAATTCCTCGATCGCCTTATCTAATTTTCCTTGTCGGCCCAAAGCTACACCGATTTGATAATGAGTTTCAGCCGAGAGTTCATATTTTTGCTCCAAAGTAAATTGGTGCGATCCACTGAGCTGAGCTTGAGTTGCCTCAACTTTCTGCTTTGCAGCTTCAGCCGTATCTGCTAGTTTCGCTTGGGCATCTTGAGCCACTTGCTGAGCTGAGTCAGTGAGGTGAGTGGCAGAAGTTTTGACCTTTTCTGAGGCATCCTTAACCGTGTGAACCGCTCCTTCCACAATATGAGTGGTGCTTGGGCTGTCATCATTACTGATGGCGGCTCCAGCAATACCACCAACCACAGCGCCAATGGTGGCTCCGACTCGGCCTGCAAATAAACGTCCAATCGCAGCTCCTGCGACACCCCCACTCACCGCAGCAGCGACTGTAGTGGTGACTGGGTCAGTGCCCAATTGTTCTGCCAAGGTATGCCCTTCAGCGCGGTTTGGGTTGGATCGAGGGGTCGTGAGATCAGAATTCTCAAAGGATTGATTGAAAGACTGGATACTACTGCTAGTCATAGTCAGCTCCACTGGCTAAAAAGCGACTCAATCGCGATGTTTTATTAGATAAATGTTTGTTATTTACTTGCCAATGTACTGAACTGAGCCAACCAGTGCACCAAGCAAAAGAGAGACTATACGAACCTCCTCATCAGCCTATAGTTGTACCTCGGAGTAGGCAAGTGAGGGAGATGGACTCAATCTCGCTCTCCATCAAAAATTGACCCATGATTA
>DATNPE010000214.1:0-4851 GCA_036703355.1 Allocoleopsis sp.
CAACAAAGCGTTTGGAGCTTACAAAGAAAAGTTAGCCGCCTACGAAAAAGCAACGGGCAAGATTGCAGAACCCATCAAGCTGAAGTCTGGCAAGTTAGCCCACAAAGTCTTAAAGGTCAAGCCTGACGCATCACTGGATGAGGTGAGAGACGCTTTCAGAAAGCTGGTGCAGAAGTATCACCCAGACGTGAACAAAGCCAAGGACGCTGCTGAGAAGACAATGGAAGTCACCGAGGCATGGAACGAGTACAAAAAGCGACTCACCAGATCCGATTCGATCGCCCTTGATGAGATTAAAGAAGCTTTCTATGCGATGGTCTTTAAGCGACGGGAACAGTAGAAGCAGTTCAACCCGCGATCGCCCGCTATGACCGATGAAGCCCGTTTCGATGGCCCCCTACAAAACGTCCTGACAGGATTAGGAGTCAGCACCTACGACCCTGGCCGACACTTGCAGATTGGGGTCTTAGAGTTTCTGTCGAGGGATGAACAAAGTCGCTACTACCGCACCAGTTGGGCTTGTCGCAAAGTTGTGGACGTGATGCCCAAGTACATGACTAAGCGCTGGGGCTATCTCAAGATGGGCGGTAAGTCAGGCAAGGCAGATATTGCAGGGGCGATCGCGAAATATCACAAACGGCTTCAGGTAAAGAACTCTTTCCGGCGAGCGCAAACCTTAGCCAATCTTCGGGGCAATGCTGGAATCGTGATTCTGGCTGACGACTTGCAAGAGGACTATTCAAAGCCACTTGACCTCAAAAAGTTGCGATCGATTCGAGGTCTAAGAGTGCTCGATCGCTACCAACTTTACCCAGATCTCACGGGATGGTGGGACCGTCTTAACGACGATGCCAAGCCTGAGTATTTCAACCTCATCTCCACAACCTCCAAAGTCTTAGACAATAAAGGCTCCGCAATCGTAATTGGTAGCAAGATTCACGGTTCACGAGTGTTATGGTTTCGAGGCGCTGAACTAGATGAGCATGAACGCCTACGGAACCAGGGTTGTGACGACTCGGTGTTGGTCAATTTTATCGGAGCATTCAAGCGCTACTACGCAGCCTATGAGTCAGGGGCCGCGATCGCTCAATCCATTGACGTAATTGTCCACAAAATCAAGAACTTAGGCACTACGCTTTTAACGGGCGGCAGAGAATCTGAAACAAGGCTCACCGAGCGATTGCGAGTCAACCAGATTTCTAAAAGCGTCTACCGTGGCTATGCGGTGGATATGGATAACGAAGACATCTCGGTATTGAGCCGTAATGCTGGGGGTATCAGCGACATCATGGAATCGCTCAAGGGTGAGCTGTGCGCTGCTTCTGGGTTACCGCCATCGGTGTTCTATGCCCAATTTGCTTCGGGGCTGGATTCATCTGGGGAGAGTCACAGTGAGCGAGAGACACTAAACGATGAGGTGCAGTCAGCCCAAGAAGAAAAGCTAGACGACAACCTACTCTATCTCAATGAGCTAATCTTCCAAGCCAATGATGGTCCCACCAAGGGTAAGATACCTGATGACTGGGACTGGGAATGGCACCAGCTCTACAGCCCCACACCTGACCAAATAGCAGACCTGAAGCAGAAATACAGCAGCATTGATGCCACCTACATTGGTTCTCAGGTGCTGACTGCCGATGAAGTTGCTAGCAGTCGATTTGGAGGGGCTGAGTACAGTACCGAAATCGTACTTGACATGGAAGCCCGCAAAAAGGCAAAGGAAGCAGCAGAAAAACAGGCGGAGGCCGATGCTAACTTCAGCGCTGATGATGTGGAGGAGTTGCCACCAGAAGGAGAAGCGATCGCACCTGATGCCGCAGAAACAGACTTTCCTGCAGACGAAGAAGCCGAGAACCTTGAAGAGTTCTAGCTGGGAACAGTAAGGGCAAGTAAAACCTTCACTGCCATGCCCGCAAGCGCGATCGCTACCCCACCCAAAAACAAACAACTCACCTCGCTTGATGCCAAAGCTGAAGCGATCGCAGACCCTGAAAAGCAGCAGATCGTCAACAATATATTGGGTGTCCTCAAATCTTCCAATGCTGACGCTTCAGCCCTCCTGTCTTTTGGACTCCAGAACGGCAAAATAGCCGGACGATACCGAGCGGGAACACAGGTTTACGACTACGAGATGTCGCCTGATAGTATTGATGACGTGCCAGTTCCAGAGGGTCGTGGTGACAGTTATCTGAGAGGCTACTATTCAGGATTTGAACCCGCGATCGCCACTCAGTCTAAGTATTACTTCAAAGGCTGGTTGTCCCGCTTTGATGCCAAATCTAGTAAGAGTGGCACAGGTTTCGGCAAGAAGCCAAAATGTACCGAGGGTAAGAGCCGACTGTGCGGGGGCACTTGCATTCCGCTGCTGAAAGAGAATGGCGAACCCCGTCGGTGTCGGTCTGACCCGTCACCCAAAGACAAGCAAACCATTTTAGATACAATCCGATCGCTAGAAAAGCGCCAAGGTGAGCGATCGCCTGCTGCGCCTGTAACAACCACGCCCGAGCCAGAGAAGCCCAAAGCAGAAGAACCGCCACCCGAAAAGAAGCCAGAGTCTACGCCTCAACCCAAGAAGCCAGCGCACCAAGGGTTTATCGAAACGGGCGATCGCCTAATCTCTGATGAAGCTCGCCAGAAGCTTGACGCGCTAACTGCCCCATCGGGTGAGCGATTGAAGCTGGCTCAAGACTTAAACAAGATCAAAGCAGGACTCAAGAGTGACAAGATTCAAGGTGAGAAGCGCAAGAAACTGCAAGAGATTGGGCGTGCAACTCTAGCCAAATACAAGGAGCTTGAGAAGTCCGAAAACGAAGCGGCAGCAGCGGCAATGAAAGATATTCGCGATCGTATGCTCAGGGAGTCGGCAAAACAGTATCGGCAAAAAGCGACAGACTTTGCCAAAGGGATCAATATTGACGACAAGGCAACAGGCGAGAATCAATCTGGGGCTTTGTCTGGACCCGTGGCTGGCAGCGGAAAAGCCCCGATGCGCAAGAGCGCTGCTGAATTGAGGAAGGATGCGTTTGAATATTACCTATTGACTAAGGGCAAGGGTGCTGACAGTATTCAGAATTTTACCTACGAACGCGATCGCGCCTCGGCTAACCCTGAGCAAAAGAAGGTTGACATTGGCAAGTCGCCCACCAAGCAGATCATGTTCCACGAGATGGCCCACCACATGGAGTACAACAATCCAGCGATTGCGGCTGCGGCGGTATCCTGGATTCAGTCGCGAGCCACGGGCGGAGTTCAGAAACTCAAAGACATCACTGGCAATCAACGGTATCGAGATACTGAAGTTGCCTACACAGACAAGTTTCTTAGCCCCTACGTGGGCAAAATATACCCATACAAGGGTACTGACGGGAAAACTCGTTTAAGACCCGCCACGGAAGCGATTTCAATGGGAGTTGAGCGCATGGCAACCCCAGAGGATATGGTGAATTTCTATCGACAAGATCCGGAGCACTTCAAATTCATCCTAGGAGTTTTGGCAGCGTGATTCGATACAAGTTGACCAACGATTTTGGAGACGAGGTTGAGATTAGCCTAGACACCAAGGATCAAAACGACTTTGTACCTCTAGTTTTTGCGGGCGATCACTTGGCCGTCACCGATGTTCAGGATTGGTTATTTCAGCAATCTGGCCCCTATGGTCACACGATCCGAGAGGTAACTTCACCTGCTGACTTGGCTTATGCGTTGGGCACGGAAGAAGCGATCGCCAACTACAACCCAGAAATTTTAGAAGGCGGGAAAATTGTTGAGAGCTTTGATCCAGGGATTAGCGATGATGAGATGACTTAGGAGTGGCGATCGCTGAAACCACCGCTGAGTATTTCTAGGTGCGATCGCTATGCCGCCTTAGGTTTCTGCATAATCTTAGTGGTGTTATCGAGCAGGTCTAGAATCTCCCAATGATCGCCGCAATCTTTCCAGGCTTCGCTCCAATCTAGGCTGCAAATTCCCTGCCTAATCGATTCTACTAAGGCATCTTTGAGAGTCTCTGCCTCACAGGAGAAACAACCTGAATCTTCGACGTTGACCCAATGGTTGCTCACCGTTCTAGCCCCAAAGTTAATACAATCCTATTTCATAGCATTTATCCACAATCTGCCGAGTACAGCCACCAATGCAATAGGCCAGCAACTCTTCGCTGTCGTCAATGTCTTCTGACAACTCAAGCTTGCTAATTCTTCGCAGGTAGCTCGTAGACATGTGAACCGCCTCGTGTGAAACGCAAGACGAACCAAGGCAGTCACGGTGAAACAACACGTCACCAAGCTTAGGGGCAAGAATTGTCTCGTCACCTTCATACCTCTCTCGCCAAAGCGGCACAGTTAAAGCCCCGTACCCGCCATCCTTGTCGCGATCGCAAGCCGACACTTTAGCTCCCGCTGCCCACATCGCAGTCTTGGATTCAAATATATGGACATTCCAGTAAAACCTAAAGGGTGGCTTGTAGGGGTTCCACTTGGCTGGCTTGACTTGGAATTTAATGATTCGACCTTGCATAGAACCTGGAGTATCGCACTTCCACTATATCCCACCTAAACCAAAAACCCTCAAAGCTTGGAGCCTCAAGGGTTTCGGGGTATAATTAAAAGGTTCAGCGACAAGCTCTCGACCATGCAGCGAACATGGAAGGAGCACAAAGCGATCGCTGGTCAGCTATCTCGACTTCCGCTTCATGTGCCGCTCGTAGTCCTCAAATCTCAACTTAGCGATCGCTTGCCTTGAAAAATCTCTAGCAACAATTCCTTCTGGTCTACCACCCGCACCCTCATCTATCGCTGACAACGTTTTGGGTATGGTGGTCTTAAGGAACTCGTAAGCTTCTTCTATCGATTG
>DATNPE010000215.1:0-6840 GCA_036703355.1 Allocoleopsis sp.
GTTTGCAAAAGGTACAAACCTTCCTGGTGAACGAAGTTCAGTCTGTGTACCAGTCTCAGGGCATTGACATTTCTGACAAACATATCGAAGTGATTGTGCGTCAGATGACTTCTAAGGCTCGTGTGGATGATGGCGGAGACACGACCATGCTGCCTGGTGAATTGGTTGAACTTTATCAAGTTCAGCAAGTGAATGAGGCGATGGCCATTACTGGGGGGGCACCTGCGGAGTATACTCCAGTGCTGCTCGGTATCACCAAGGCATCCCTCAATACAGACAGCTTTATCTCGGCGGCTAGTTTCCAAGAAACTACCAGGGTTCTCACGGAAGCGGCGATCGAAGGGAAGTCTGACTGGTTGAGAGGTCTGAAGGAGAACGTGATCATCGGACGCTTGATTCCAGCGGGTACTGGTTTCAATGCTTATGAAGAAGTCGGTAGTCCTGATATTGACCTCACCTTTGATGGCACGAGCGTCTTCGATGATGATGCTGATCTGCGAGATGTGGTTCTAGACGATCGCACAGCCCGCAGCTATGGCTTGGATGGTAGCTTTGAAGACCGCCCCAACTTCAGTTTTGAAAGCTTCACGCTTCCTAGTGGTGGAGATGATAAACCCACCTCTGCCATCTTGGACGACGATGAACTGATTGACGATGAGTTTGGGGATGACGTGGATGAGGATGATGAGGACTAATCTCCTTGAGTTGCGATTGTGATCGTTGCGATCGCGACTAAACTCCAAAGCTAAACAAAAACCGGAGGCTCAGGCGATATCTGAACCTCCGGTTTTTCTTTGCAGTTGTAGCGTTTAAGGACTAGAAACTGAAACCTGTTGCGGTCGATAGTCGGAGCCCGATTTAGTGGCACAGAAACCCAGATCTATTGTTTGGTTGGGCTGCAACACCTTGCCCCAATCCGGTGGCGCTACTCGATACTGACCACCCTGACGATTAAAGTTACCGTTCCAACTGTTGTTGATGTTGGCTTGGTTCATGCGAAAAGCCAACTGCCAATTTTGAACAGGAGTTTTACCTGAATTTGTGACCAAGAATCTGGTACAAAAACCCGTGTTCCAATCTGAATCGATCGCGGTCTTCACTTGTAACTGCGCTCTGCTAGCTTGATCGCTTGAGGTTGAGGAGGTTGGTGAAGAGACAGTGGGCTGCCGTGAGGAACGCTGGGATGATGGTGGTTTGGGTTGTTTAGCAGGAGAAGTTACACGGTTGGTTGATGTAGGAGTTAAGGGAGAACTGGATTTAGGCAGGAGTTGGCTTAGTAGAATTTGCTTTGCTTGATCCACATTTTGCCAATCATCTTGGAGGACGCCTCCGGTATCTTTGCTGTTAGGATTCCAACTCCAGTAGGTAAAGCTCAGCTGTTTCCGTTGGATAAAGTCAACCAACTGCCGTTGCCAAATTCCTTCTGGCGAGACGCGGTCAACTTGTCGTCCCCCGAACTCTCCGATTAAAACGGGAGCGATTTTCTGGGTGGTGATGTAATTGAATCCAGTTTCCCAGCGGCTATATAGGTTCTTAGGAAAGCTGGCTTCAGCAAACCAAGGTTGGTTATAGACACCAGGGCCGTACTCGTGGGGAGAATAAACCAGTTTATTCTTGAGTGCCAAGCGGACTGGGTAGCGCTTCGCACCTTCTAAGTTACCGCCTTGCCAATGACCTGCAAGTTTTTGTCCAGGCACATTATTTTCGACTCCCTCTACTACAATCAGCCAATTGGGATTCACGGCTAAAATGGCATTCCCCGCTCGTTCAGCTGCTAGCCGCCAATCGGTTGCTAGGTTATTGGTGCCCCAACTGGCGCGACCATGCGGTTCATTTTTGAGATCAGCTCCAATCACCTGCGGTTGATTTTTGTAGCGAGTAGCGAGCATTTTCCAGGTATCGATCCAATCTGCTTCGCTGAAGCCATCGCCATACCAAAGCTCTGGGATGCGTTCGTCATTCAGTTGGTGACAGTCGAGTAAGACTAACAGCCCTTGTTGCCCTGCTGATTGAATCACAGCATCCATCACTTCTAAAGGCGATTTGCCTTGCAGAGCTTGGTTAGCACCAATGCTGAAATCAACGCCATCCACTTGGGTAGACCGTAGTGCTTGCACTGAAAAAGGCAGGCGAATCACGTTGTATCCCAAACTCTTGATCTGTGCCAGCATTTCCTGGTAATCTCTGGCCCACAAGCCGTGCGGTGCATGTAGTTCTGTCTCTAAGCCAAACCAATTCACTCCTCGCAGCAACACGGGTTGCCCCGTGGCATCAATAATCTGAGCACCCCTAGTAGAAAGGGGAAAAGCGATCGCGCTAGTGGCGTGGGCTGCTTCTAAACCAGGACGAAACTGGAGACCTAGACTTAGACACAAGCCCAATAAAGCGAAGGCCAGCCACTGAACTGAAGCTGACATGCGATGAGAGCGATCGCTCCCTGGTAAATGCCTCCGGCTCCAGTCACAAACCGATTTTTGACAATGACGCCCAAAAAATTTTAAGGCTCGCTGGAACAAATGAGTCATATATTTAGTCAATAACGAATTTAGCTGTTAAGTCATTGAGTTAGAAACGGAAGATAGCCTGACAAATTCTGATTGAGCGAGTTCACGATCTCTAGCAGCAAGCTCACTTCCTTCGCAATAATACGCAGATAAAAAAGCTGAAGCTTTCGACGTTGACTCAAGCTCAAAGTGTCTTTTTATTAGAAAATTTACGGTTTAGCCAATCAGCTTCATCTAAGCTTTTTCTAGTATGCGATCTTAATCAATGCATTTCTGCCTCTAGAGGTATTTACTTTCTAAAAATTATTTATTTTGGGACAAATAAAATCTTGAAACCACTGTTTGTAATAGCTTTGAATTCAGTGGCTTAAGCGGTAATTTGAAAAGTTTACATCATCTTCATCAGCTTTTATGGGTGTCTTTATCAGCTCTATACGGAAGATTACTTAGATACCTATTAATGTTTATAAGAGAAGAGAAATTACTCTAAGTGCTGTCCTTCAGGGTTTAATTTCTCCCTATCTAAGTACTGTTTCTAACCCTAGCCAACCCTATCAGCAAGGACAAGTAAGGGTGTTGAGACAGGAAAAACAATGTCTGCTACAGAGCCAACACCTTTTCAAACCCGTATTTGCTTGGAGTCTTAAACATGCCTGCATCGTCACTCAAAAGCTTTTTGTTGCCCGCTATTCTGTTGTCTAGCACGGTCTTTTCTAGCTTGACTTTGCCCTTGGCAGTGTTCGGGTCGCAACCACTAGATATCAGAATTCAGCAAGAACCCGTTTTTAGTGGGCAGTTGAAAGATGTAGCGGCTCCCTACTTAGGATTTGCGGCGGCTCTGAGCATTGGTGCTGGAGTTGCCAGTGTAGCGGTAACGGGTTGGCGGCAATCTTCTCGTAAATCTGCTCAAGTTGAGGAACAGCTTTCTAGCCTCAAAGAGCATTTGCAAGTGAAAGAAACTCAGTTGGAAGAACTGAAACTATCTGAGGTTCGCTTAGCAGCGACAGGCCTTTCGGAGTTCCTTCACGACAAACCAGCTCAGGCTGTGACTGCAACCGTAGTGAATTCAACTCAGCCAGTGGTGATCACCGCTGCGACTCCATCTACCTCTGAAACTCCAGTGGTTGAAACGGCTGCTGTTCAGGTACAAACAGAGGCACCTCGTTCAGTTTCGGTACGTGCCGCGATCTCGGCTTTACATCCTGCTCAAGCATTTCTCAGTTTTGCCCAGGCAGGGACAGCAACCGAGGAAGTAGAACAACAAGCTACAGCCCATGCTCAAGTAGACGAGCTACAGACGCAGCTCAAGCAAATTATGGCTCAGTTGGAAGTGTTGCAAGGAGCCTTACAGGATGTACCTCAACTAGATGTGGCTCGCGCTAGCAGCTTCAACAGATTTCATCCCAGCCTCAGCTATCACCAGCGCTTACAAAAAGTAGAACCCATCCGTGCCCAACAGCGCGTAGCTTCTTGACTTTATTGTTTGGTTGAGCAGTTGTCTTGCTTAGTCAAACGAGTGTTTCCTCACACCCTGAATACAGCTGGAAATTGCATCCAGCTGTATTTATTAATAAGTTAACGAAGTAACTGATCGGTTGAGAGGGGTGCAGTGGTTTGGCTAATGTTGGCACTCGCCGCAGTTTTGAGGTCAGCCGCATTCGATTTTTCGATTGTAATCCGAGAGCGATCGCCCCACCCATTGTTGAGGTCGGCTGCCGTAACCACAGGAGGGGTAGTTTTCTGAGTTGGTAGGCTGACGGGCAAAGCTTGACTCGCTTGCAAATAACGTTGACCATCCGTGGTGAATCGGGCTAAGTTGCCTTCTAGTTGCAGACCTTGCTCTTGCAAATTTTGGGAAACAGCAGGTAGTTGACTAGTCGGCTCAAAAGTTGCTAAGAAAACGACATCAGGGGCAGGTGTGAGAGGAAGCTTGAGTTCTGCTCGGTTAAGCTGCCATGCTTCTTGAATTTGACCATTGGGTGCTACTTGCCAAAGGTTCAGGGACGTTTGCCACTTGCCTTGATTGACTGTGACGCTTTGCCGACCGAGGACTGCATAAGTGAGCTGAGACGATGCTTGCGAAGGTATTCCAGTTGCTAAGGGTGCGGTTTGACTGGGAGAGAGATAGCGAATGGCAGAAACTGTGATGCGGCTTTGATCGGGTAAGTTGGTGCTGCCTGAAACGGTATAAACTCCCGATCGCCCAGCGGCTTCTACTTGAAGATTCAAATTGGCGGCGGGGGCTTTTGCCTCTGAGCAGCCAGTGGTGACTAACAGTAAAGCGCCAAAGCTACTCAGGATCGGTGCAGTTAACCTTTGCTGAACTTGAAGTATGAATGACGGAGATTGACGGTGCATGAGCGATCGCTTGTGAGGGAGGGGTTGCCGACAAAATAACCAATAATATTGATGAATCTGAATTTAGTTACAACATCATCCAATCAATATTGATGGATGATTTGCCTATCTAAAGAATATTTCTAAGTTTAGGTTTTTATTTTAAAAAATGGTGAATTTGGGTGAGTTTTTGCTTGAAAAATTCAGGTTATCGTATTTAATGACATAGGCCTGAAGGCGAGTATCAGAACTGGAATTTTTGCCAAATTAAATGCGATGTGGAGTTTAAGATGGCCCTAAATTTAATGTTGAGTGTAGTGATTGAATTAAAGTAAAACTTTATCGTTCTAATGACCGCTGCTTCTGCTAAAGTTTCAGCAGTCCAAAAATTTTGGGGTCATCTCAGCTCTAATATTCGCTAGACCGCATCAGACAGCCCAATAGGTATGAGCCGTATCATGCTTGATTCTCGTTGGTCTATTTTTCGTAGCTATTTGCTCTCAGCTAGAGTCCTGGTATCTGGCTCAATCTTATTTCTAGCTACGGGTGTGATTCCTGCCCAGCCTGGTTTGGCTAATAATTTAGCTGAGCAAGAGCCACCGCCTCAGTCTTCGAAACAACACCCAATCCAATCGCAACGTCAAAGGCAAACTCAGCAGCACCCAGCAAATATCGCCAAGACGAGCAATGAAGTCACTGGAGGTGAAACAGCTAAAATTCATCCCCAAACTCGGTTAACACCAGCCGCGATCGCCCCCCTACCAACTTCGCTCCCAACTCCTACAACTACGCCCAATACTGAAGCAGACCTGGTTTATCAAATCACGGGTTCTCAGCCAGAAGTGCTGGCTCAGCAGGTGAAAACCAAGCGGCCTAACTTTGTGCCCCCAGAGCGATCGCAGTCCTTCGATCTAGACAGTGATCCAAAGAGGGTTGTAGCTGCTCAGCGATCGCTAGAGTCCAATTCAGCGCCATTGACACAACTCATCTCTACCACTGCCAAATTGACCGATAGCAAAGTATCTCAGCCTGCTCCGATTAAGATAGCTGATAACTACTGGCAGATGAACAGGGGAGGACTGGGTGCTCCTGGGCCCAGCGGCAGTCTACCCACACTTGCTCCTAGCGAACAGCCCTTGCCAGTACCCACTCCATTGCCTATCGTTCGCCCAGAGCAATCCGGTGCTAACTTTTCTCCCCAGCAGTTGCCTTGGATGTCTGGTATCCCAGTGCCCGCACCGGGGCCAGGTGTTGCTTACCCTTATGCTTATCCCTATGCCGTCGGGCAACTACCGCCTGGGCAGATGGCACCCATGCCTCCTGGTGGCTGGAGTTCTAACGGCTGGAATCCCAATGGTGGCTTTTATCCAATGGGTCAGCCCCTGCCTGCGCCGATGCCAACCCTGATGGTTCCAGGGTCAGGTGGTCCCAGTGCGTCTGATAGTGCCAATAGTGTCTATTTTTATAATCGATTTGCGCCATCACCACAGCCTGTGGTTGCGCCCGTAGCGCCTTTCCCTACTGCGCCTGCCGCTCCTAATGGAAGTGTGCCACCCACCTCCCCAAATTTCTATAATGGTGCGCCCAATTACCCAAACAATTTCTATAATGGAGCGCCCAATTATCCCAATAATTTCTATAGTCCAAATCCGGTTTATACTCCCAATTCCTACAGTCCTCAACCCCCCGTTTATCCAAGTAATATTTATAACAATGCTCCTGGCTATTCCAGTAATTTTTCTGCTCCTGCTTTAGCGTATCCAACTAATTCTTATCCAGCCAATTCCTACCCAGCTGCTCCTGGTTATCCTAATAATTTCTATCCCCCTGCACCGAATTATTCCAATGGTTTTTCTAACCCTGCTTTAGGGTATCCAGGTAGTTTCTATCTGCCTAATTCCTATCCGCCAGCGCCGACGAATTACCCCAGCAATTTTTCTGGTCCTGCGCCTATTTATCCTGGTAGCGTTTATAACGCTGCGCCTACTTATCCTGGCAG
>DATNPE010000216.1:0-14844 GCA_036703355.1 Allocoleopsis sp.
GTAGGGGTGGAACACCCGCGTGGGGCAACGCCCCCACCCCCCTTCCTTACAAACAATTTGTGAACGCTATAGATAGCAAACCTCAATAACCTCAAGGTTCCCACCACTCCGGTGGTGGGGATTTTCTTTATTTTGCAGTTAGCAATACCCAAGGACTGGCAAATCATGGCTAAGAGCAAAAACTCGGATCTTTTGGCATTGATCACAACGGACCATCGTGAGGTTGAGCAACTATTTGCAAAGCTTGAAAAGACATCTAGTACTGAGCAGCTCTACGAATCTTTTAACCAACTCTATAAAGAGATTAACTTGCACGCACGGGCAGAAGAACTCGTTTTCTATCCAGCGCTGCGGGAGTACGAAGATACCGACGAGATGATCGAAGAGGCAGAAGCCGAGCATGAAGAATCTGCGGCACTTCTAGAAGAAATTAAAGCCCTGAGTCCTGAATCAGATGAGTTCCAGGACAAAATTTCTGAACTCAAAGCAGCATTTATGCATCACGTGCAGGAAGAAGAGTCAGAAGTCTTTGAGACAGTGCGCGATTGCATGGATGAGCAGCAACTCAAGCAACTGGGTCAAGAATTTCAGCAAGCGAAAACCAAGCTGGAAGCTGATATTGTGGAAGCGGTTTCTCGCTGAAGTTGATATGGCATATGGAGAGGGCTGAGTTCTTAGTGCTGAGTGCTGAGACTTTCGGCACATGTGTTTAACTAGGTTTCAATTGCCGTGTGAAGCGTGACTGTAGCGCCTCATGCGGTTTAACTTTATGAAAAAGCTGCGATCGCCCTCCTCATAAGCCCGAAAATCTGAGAACTAAATTGCCAGGTTCGGTAGATGATAAAAGCATGATGCGTTGTCAAACTGCTTGGGTCACGATCGCCGCTACCGATTTCGATCGCTTGCTGAAGTTCTACCGCCAATTCTTACAGCAAGAGCCTCATCTCTACCTGCCGGGTGCCTATGCTGAGTTTCAGTTTCCTGGTTTAAGGCTGGGTATTTTTAAGCCCAAAACGAATCATCAACCGGAGTTCCAATACCCAGAGCAGAGTGCTATGAGCTTATGTTTAGAGGTGGAAGATTTAGAGGCGGCAATTCATCATCTGGAGGCGATCGCGGCACCTCCACCAGGTGAAATTATTGTGGCATCTCATGGTCGGGAAATCTACGCTTATGATCCGGAAGGGAACCGTTTGATTTTGCATCAAGCGAGGTAGGGCGATGAATGCAACATCTAGTTAACTACCAGGAGAGCGGCAAATCAAAAATCGATTGCTAGCTAAATTACCCAGGGAAGAGTTGGAAATTCTGCGTCCGCATTTAGAAGCGGTGGAAATGACGCATGGGCAACCATTGATCCAGCCCAATGAGCCAATTCCCTTTGTCTACTTTCCGACCACGGCGCTCGCTTCTTTAGTCACAGTGTTACAGGATGGGGCAACTGTCGAATCTGGTTCAGTGGGCTGCGAAGGGGTAGTAGGTTTGCCTGTCTTATTAGATGCGGGCACAACACCAATGCAGACCTTAATCCAAATTCCAGGGCAGGCCATCCGGACTAAATCAGACGTGACTAAAACGATTTTCGATCGCCAAGGAGCCTTCTATAACCTCATTCACCGTTATATCCATACACTTCTAGTAGTTGCTTCCCAATCAGCCGCTTGTAACCGCCATCACGCCCTCAAATTAAGACTTTGTCGTTGGCTGCTGATGAGTAGTGACGGGGTGGGCTCGGAAGAGTTGGCGTTAACTCAGGAGTTTCTAGCCACTATGTTAGGTGTAAGACGCTCTGGAGTCACAGAGGCAGCCCTACAGTTGCAGCAAGAGCAGTTAATTACCTACAGTCGCGGCAGGATTCGGATTCTCAACCGAGCAAATTTAGAAGCATCAGCTTGTGAGTGCTACCAAATGGTCAAAAATGAGTTCGATCGCCTCTTGGGTTAAAAACTCAAAGCGTAATCGACAACGCTAATCTAAAGAGAGGCTGCGGAAAGGAGTGGGTTGCGATTGTATTGCCACACTTAGGACGAAGTGTTTCTGGTGGGAACTCTAAGTTCTACTAGTGTGTTTGACTCGCCTAGGTTGTTACCTCAATCTGAGGAAGCTCATGCCTGTACAATTGCAAACTCAGCGATCGAGTCGTTTTTTAGACCTTTGGTTTTACCTGGCCTTATGTTCGGCTGGCGTGATGCTGTTGGCAGTGATTAGCGCTGGGTTCTTGGGCAAGACACTCATTGCCACCAACCTGGAGGTAGATCCTGAGGAAGCGGTAGAACTGCAACCGATTCAGGTGCAAAAAACTCTAATAGGAGCTTTGCGGATTGAGGCTCAAGCCGCAGTTCCAGCTAACCGTTGGGTAACTTACGAAATCCAACTGCGCGATCGCCAAGGCAACTTGCTTGCTAGCGTCATCAAGCAAGCCTGGAATGAATCGGGCACCTGGTATGAGGATGGTGAATCCGGCACTTGGGAAGAATCTGACTTGATCGGTGGGTTGGATGTGCGCTCTGACCAACCCGAAACCATGACCGTCGCGATTCAGGTTCTGGACCATACCAGTACATCCGGGCAAGAGATTGATCAACCCGTTGCGTTTTCGGTCACGGTCCAGAATGGTGTGGTTGATAGCCGCTATTTGTGGGCAGGGTTAGTCGGTACGGCCAGCTTGACGCTGTTGTCGCTATTCGCCATATCGATGACGGGCGCTAAGGTGATCAGTAAGACAATCCGGGATAGCGATGTGGGCGATCGCGCATTGATGGGTGGGAGCGATCGCTTGGTACGGGTGACAGTGCACATCCTCTCTGACGAAACCTCACCAAAATCATTGCAGGTGCATCTGTTTGTCAAAGACCGCAGTGGAGAGCAGATCTATCACAACTCGTTTCCGGTCAAGCTCAGCTTGTCTAAAGAAAAAGGCAAAGTGGACGTGGGCACTGGCAAGCTCACTGTGTTCTTTCTCCTAGAACCTCGTAGCTCCTATGGCTTCTATGCCGAAGTGGTTCCTGACGGCCCAATTGATGAGACCAAATTAGTGGTCAGAGATGGAGCTAAAACTTTGATACCTGTGCAGGTGCATCACCTGAAAACCCTTTGATCTGATGTTGGTTGGTAGCGACAAGTTGGGGATGAAATCATGACTTCTGTGTTGGCGATCGCGGCTCTCCTGATTACAGGCATTACAGTCACCGCTGGGTTTACCCAAAGCTCCTCGCTGCATCTACGCGAAGAACGGCAACCGCTCTATTGGTCGCGTCACGGCACCAGTTTATCCGGTCGCTACCACAACCGCACCTGGCTAGCAAACCCAGAACGAACCAGCTACGGGGAGTTTCGTGGGGGTGGCCCTGGAGCAGGCAAATAACATGACACTAGGAGCAGCAGCGATCGGTGAGGGTGAGCCAGAACCCCTCAGTCTAAGTCGGCGGCAGCGGCATCTGTTGTTAGCGGCAACGGCAATTTCTTCCAGTTGTGGCTTAGCGGTGGAGTTATTGCTGGGGACGTTGGCAAGCTACTTGGTGGGCAATCAAGCCCTGGCTTATGGCGTGGCTGTGGGTGGCTTCTTGGCGGCAATGGGCGTGGGGTCTTATTTGAGCCGCTTTATTGCCGTCCCCGACAGTGAGCCAGCAGATCCCCAGGAAGCACGCGATCGCCTGCGCCAAGAACAACAGCAACTTCTGGTCGCCTTTGCCCAGATCGAACTGGCGATCGCCCCGTTGAGTGCGCTGTTGCCCCTAGGCTTGTTTATTTTATTTGTGGTCAACGGTCCCGTCTGGATTGGCTTGTTTTTGGTGACGTTGTTATTGGGCACTTTGGCAGGTCTAGAAGTGCCGCTGCTGACTCGGGTGCTAGAGCAAGAAGCAGGCGTACGCGATGCCCTCTCTGGGGTGTTGGCGTTGGATTATCTGGGGGCACTGGTGGGGTCGTTGGCGTTGCCTGTGATTCTGTTACCCACCGTAGGGTTGTTTCCCTCAGCAGCGTTGATTGGGGCGTTGCCTGCCCTGATGGTATTTGCCCTCGGTCGAGCTTTTCCGCAATTGCGACGCTGGCGACGTTGGGGGCTCGTGGTTTGTTTTGGCCTTTGTGCCTTGACTCCACTGACAGTGCCCTTGAGCGATCGCCTAGAAAACACGCTCTACAATGCTCCGGTGATTAGCCGCATCCAGTCTCCCTATCAGCGAATTGTGCTGACGCGCCAAGCCACAGATGTGCGGTTGTTTCTAGATGGCGATTTGCAGTTTTCCACCTTGGATGAGTACCGCTACCACGAAGCTTTGGTGCACCCCGCTATGAGTGCCAGTCGCGATCGCCGTCGGGTGTTACTGATGGGGGCAGGGGATGGTTTGGCGCTGCGAGAAGTTCTAAAGTGGCCCGAAGTGGAGCGCGTGTTGTTGATTGACCTGGATGCAGCAGTGATTAATTTGGCACGGCGACATCCCTTCTTGGCCCAAGCCAATGCCCATGCTTTAGACGACCCACGAGTAGAAGTCAGACAGGCCGATGCGTTCCTCACAGCCCCGACCCTGCCCGAAACCTTTGATGTGATCATTGCCGACTTTCCCGACCCTGACCGCGATACGCTGGCTAAACTCTATGCTCAAGGCTTTTATCAACGGTTGTTACCCCGCTTAGCACCTGCGGGAGTCTTCGTCACGCAAGCTTCGAGTCCCTTCTTTGCCCCACGAGCCTTTGCCTGTGTCGCCGCGACGCTAGAATCGGTCGGTTTATCCGTGCATCCTTACGTCACCGATGTACCCAGTTTTGGGCCTTGGGGCTTTGTCTTGGCGATGCGAACCCCGCTGCAACCTGCCACGCTGAAGTTATCGGTAACCACCAAATTTCTCACAGAGCCGCTGCTGCAACAACTCTTTTACTTGCCGAAGGATGTGCAACTGGGCAACGTAGAAATCAATCGCTTAGCCGATCCAGTGTTGGTGCAGTATCAAGCTGATCCACGCTGGGCTGCTTATCACTGAGGGGAATTGAAATGCTGACATTGGTTTGGCTAGGCGTGATTGCAATTGTGATAGTGGGTGTCGTGCTGGTCGTGCGCCAATCTCAAGGACATTTACCGAGTCAGGGCGATCGCGCTCAACTCCCCTCTCTCGATCGCACCATCTTTACGCTGCAAATTGGCGACATTGTGCAACACATGGGCACCGACTGGGTGGTCGAAGGCAAACTCACCTACGACAGCAACGGCTACACCTGGTTGGAATATCTGTTGCAAGATGGCGATCGCATCCGTTGGCTTTCCGTAGAAGAAGATGACCAGGTAGAAGTTAATTTCTTGGAGCCGACGCAGGGGTTGGATATTCCCAACACGCCTCCCACGCAGCTCACCTTTGGCGGTATCGCTTATCGGCAAGTGGAAGCAGGAACAGCCCGGATGACTCGCGTGGGCACGACCTTAAACCGTCAAGCCGAGTTCTGCCGCTACTTTGACTACGCCGCCTCGGATGACCAGGTACTCTCGGTTGAAGATTGGGCAGGAGATCTAGAAGTTACAGTTGGCACTCGGATTCGGCCTACAGCGCTGACGCTGCTACCGGGGGATGGTCGCCGAGTTTATGGTGTTTAAGGTTTTTCTTTACAGATGATTGGCGATCGCTCATGACCTCTCCTACGCTTAGCTCTCACCATCTCTCGGCAATTCTCCCTGCTGCTCCCGTCCTATACGATTGGGCAGAAGCTGATTTTCTGCGCTTGCTGCAAAGTGTAGTTGGGCAAGTCGGGCTGACAATGGTCGGAGAATTGGCGTTTACCTTTCAGCCGCAGGGAGTTTCTGCGATCGCTCTGTTAGCGGAATCTCATGTAGCGATGCATTTCTGGCCTGAAAAAGGCAAAGTGACGATTGATATTCATGTCTGTGATTTTGAGCAAGGCAACCAGACCAAGGCTGAACAACTCGCGCAACTGCTGAGCTTACAAATTACCGGAGAGAGTTCTGTCGAGCACTGGCACTGTTTGTCGATTACTAGCTAACCTGTTCTAAAGCAAGCTGAAAGGGGAATGTGCGAATGGCTTTTCCCAATACCTGAGGGATGTACGCCTTTGGCGTTCTTGTAGGGTGGGATATACGCCCTTGGCGTTCTTGGGTGGGCTGTATGGTTTTGGGGTGATTGAGAATGGCCTAGTAGCGTTTTTTACCTGCTTTGGTTGTGTGTGAGTCGATCTGGGCTGAGGGGAATTCTATAGATAGCATCCGCCCAGCGATTTCGCCGCACTACCACCCATGCAGACCTCGGTAAACGATTTAACCTTGTCCCAAAGCTTTCTGATGAAAGTGATTAATGGGATTCCTGACCCCATTTTTATCAAGGATCGTCAACACCGCTGGCTGTTTCTCAACGACGCTTTTTGCGAGTTTTTGGGGCATAGCCGCGAAACCTTGCTCGGCAAATCCGATTATGACTTCTTCCCACAACAACAAGCAGAAGTCTTTTGGCAGCAAGATGAACTGACCTTTACGACGGGCGTTCCTCAGGAAAACGAAGAGAGTCTTACCAATGCTCGTGGAGAAACTCATATTGTCGCTACGAAAAAATCAGTCTTTGAGGATGACACAGGCAATACGTTACTGATTGGTACCATTCGTGACATCAATGACCGCAAGCAGATTGAAGTAGAGCGCCAACAATCGGCTCTGGCTCTGCACCAACGCGAGGAACAAGTGCGCTTATTTGTCGAACATACTCCTGCGGCAGTGGCAATGCTCGATCGCGAGATGCGTTACCTCTTGGTGAGCTGTCGTTGGCTAGAGGATTACGGTTTGGGCGATCGCGACATTCAAGGCTGCTGTCACTACGACATCTTTCCAGAAGTTCCCGATCGCTGGAAGGAGATCCACCAACGCTGTCTGGGTGGAGCGGTGGAGTGCTGTGATGAAGAGGCATTTCTACGAGCTGATGGCACCGCTGACTGGTTGAAGTGGGAAGTGCGGCCTTGGTATGACCGAACGGGGGAAGTGGGTGGTTTGATCATGTTTACCCAGGTGATCACCAAGCGCAAACAAGCCGAGTTGGCACTGCAACAAGCCAATGAAGAACTAGAGCTGCGGGTGGAAGTGCGAACTGCAAAACTCCAGCAACTCGTGGCTCGCTTGCAGCAGGAAATGAGCGATCGCGAAGCCAGTGAAGAACGCTTCCGCGCCATCTTTGAAAACTCTGGCATGGGCATTGCCGTGATAGGACCAGATTTGAAATTCCGCCAAGCCAATGCTTGCTGGCAACAACTGCTCGGCTACAGTGCCACCGCATCACCTGACAGGACTCTCCAAGACCTCACCTTGCCAGAAGACTGGGCGATCGAGCAACCCTTAGTTTTGGCCTGTGTCATGGGTACGCGGGACACCTTTCAGCGAGAACAACAGTTTTTGCGTGCCGATGGCACTTTAGTTTGGGCCAATCTCACGGTTTCAGCGATTCGCGATAGTGTAGGGCAATTTCAATTTTTTGTCGCCATGCTGCAAGACATTAGCGAAGCGAAGCGCGACGAAGTCGTTCGCAAACAAGCGGAGGCAGAACGCGATCGCTTCTTTACCTTAGCGGGAGATATGTTGGGCATCGCTGGCGTAGATGGCCACTTCAAGCGGATTAACCCTGCTTTTGAGCAGACTTTGGGATATAGCGCTGAAGAGTTAATGGCTCAGCCATTCATTGACTTTGTGCATCCTGAAGACCGAGGGACCACGACTGCCGAGGCGGCTCAGCTTCTCCAGGGTGCAGGCAGTACTGCTTTCGAGAACCGCTACCGTTGCAAAGATGGCTCCTACCGCTGGCTCGCTTGGACTTCCACCCCCTATGCTCAAGAAGGGCTGATCTACGCCACCGCCCGTGACATTACCGAGCGCAAACAAACTGAAGAAGCTTTGAAAGCCAGTGAGGCCCAGTATCGCGACTTAGTGCAAACGGCCAACTGTATTATTCTCCGCTGGGATACAACGGGAACGATTCGGTTTATCAACGATTACGGAACCCGCTTTTTTGGCTTCGAGCCAGGTGAACTGATTGGTCGGAATGTGGTGGGCACCATTGTCCCCGACACAGAAACGTCCGGTCGAGATCTGCAAATGCTGATGATCGCCATTCATCAACACCCCGAAGATTATGCCCACAACGAAAATGAAAACTGTTGCCAAGATGGTCGCCGAGTTTGGATTGCCTGGGCCAACAAGCCGATCTTAAATGAACACAATCAACTAGTAGAAATCTTGTCGATAGGCACCGATGCGACCGAGCGCAAACAGACGGAAGAAGCCTTGCGCCAGAGCCAAAAACGCTATGCCACCTTAGCGGCCACTGTTCCTGTCGGGATCTTTCGCACCGATCTAGACGGCAAATGTATCTATGTGAATCAGCGCTGGTGTCAGATGGCTGGCTTGACGCTCTCGACCGCTAAAGGCAGTGGCTGGGTAGAGGCGATTCATCCGGAAGATCGCGATCGCGTTGACCTCGCTTGGCAGCAAACCATTCAAGCTAAGCAAGCCTTCCGATTAGAGTATCGGTTTCTGCGTCCCGATGGTTCCACCTGCTGGGTGTTCGGTCAGGTGGTCGCGGAAAAGGGCATCGAAGGTGAAGTGGTGGGCTATGTCGGTACCGTCACAGACATTAGTGAGCGGAAGTTGGTTGAGGAGGAGCGCAGACAGGCAGAAGCGCAACTGCAACAGCAAACCGCCGATCTTGCGACTGCCCTCCAAGAACTCCAGCGCACCCAAGCTCAGATGATTCAAGGCGAAAAGATGTCGAGCTTAGGGCAACTCGTCGCTGGGGTGGCTCACGAAATCAACAATCCAGTTAACTTCATCTACGGCAACCTCAGCCACGCTCGCACCTATACGCAAGATCTGTTGGGTTTGGTGCAGCTTTATCAAACACACTACAGCAATCCAGTTCCCGCGATCGCCGCTGAAGCAGAGGCCATTGACTTAGAGTTTTTGCTAGAAGATTTACCCAAGTTACTCGACTCAATGCAGGTAGGAGCCGAACGAATTCAAAAGATTGTCACCTCACTACGCACCTTCTCCCGCATGGACGAAGCAGAGGTGAAAGCCGTAGACCTACATGACGGCATTGATAGCACCTTGATGATTTTGCAGCATCGCCTTAAAGCCAAGAGCGATCGCGTTGAAATTCTTGTGATTAAGCATTATGGCGATTTACCACGGGTCGAGTGCTATGTCGGGCAACTGAATCAGGTATTTATGAATATTCTGAGCAATGCCATTGATGCCCTGGAAGATGCCTTAGAAGCTGCGCTAGACCAGGGTCAGTCGTTGACTCCCATGATTCAAATTCATACCGAACTGGGTCCCAACGACACAGCGATCGTGCGGATTGTAGACAATGGACCTGGGATTCCTGCTGCCATTCAGCAACGCTTGTTCGACCCCTTCTTCACTACCAAAGCGGTGGGCAAGGGCACAGGTATGGGCCTATCGATTAGTTACCAAATTGTGGCTGAAAAGCACGGCGGTTCTTTATCTTGCCACTCTGAATCAGGCCAAGGCACCGAATTTGTGATTGCCATTCCACTGCACCAAGCGGCTCACCTCAACTGATTGTGACCTGACCCCCAGACCCTTGCCATTCGGGGCGGAGGAGACCGTAGAGATACATATCGTGGCGATCGCCGCTGCGGTGGACAAACTCTCGATACACGCCTTCGCGCTGAAACCCCAATTTCTCGTAGAGGGCGATCGCGCGATCGTTGTAGCTAAAAACGGTGAGTTGAATCCGGTGCAGATTGAGTTCCTCAAAGGCAAAACTCAAGGCAAGCTGCATCGCTTCATGGCCGTACCCATGCCCCCAGTGCTCCTCTCCAATGGCAATGCTAATCCAGCTCACCTGGTGGTTCCACAAAATTCCATCTAGTTCTACATATCCCAGTAAGGTGTCACTGGCTGGAGGATTCGGCTGAGTCCTGACAGGTCGCACCGCAAAGATGAAAGCATCATTGGATTTCTGGCGGTCTTCGAGCCACTGGCCTAAAAACGTCTCGGAATAAGGATAAGCGGGCCGAGCATCTAGCAGGCGCAAAAAGTCGGATTGCTGATACCAACGCGCCAAAGCGGGTAGATCTTGTGGCAACCAACTGGTTAACTGGACGCGGCTGCCCATCAGGGAGGTTTTAGCCAGCATGAGTTACCACACTCCGCTGCCTGCTTGCACTGCCACTAGAAAACTCCAAGGCATTAGGGCTTGGCTTGGCTGGCTAAAAATTGCCGCAGGCTCAAAAGTGCTATCGTCTGCCCCGCCTTCAACGGCAAGAAAGAAACCCCTTCCAAGCGAGATTGTAGCCAGCCGTCGCCCCAGCACCACTCATGGAAGCCATCAATCCCTTGGCTCAAGAGCAAGCGTAGACAGTTCGGTTCTGCCACATCCACTTGATGCTGAATCGCGATCGGACCCAACCAACTAGTAAAGGTTAGCCCCGCATGGAGCTGTTCTGGCAAGCCAGGGGCTAAGCGTTCTGGCCATAACCACTTTTGCAGTTGAGCGGGCTGGAGCAAACTATCCCGAATCGTAGCGGCTGAGGCATGGACCTCAATTCGCAAATGGCTTTGTTGAAAATTACCCCACATAAGCTTGAATCACGGCTCCGCAGATCAATAGGCTCTAATTAACAAGTTCTAATTCGTTGGGTGCTATTCGCTCTTTCAGTATGCCAAGTTCAGGTCGTTCTGCGCTGAGTTACGAGTTGGGCGATCGCTTTGGCCTCATCCTAACCAGATCGCTATCAGATCCCGGCGATCGCTCCCATGCCTACCAACCCACCACCTAGAATAGAAAGAGCGAATTAAGAAATGTAAGGTTTTTTCATGGCGGATCAGTTAATGCGGGCAACTGCGGCTGATGGCGGCATTCGCGCGGTTGGAGTGATTACCACTCGCCTCACCGAAGAAGCTAGACAGCGGCATCAGCTCTCCTATGTAGCGACAGCAGCGCTGGGGCGTACCATGTCTTCCGGTTTGTTGTTGGCCTCCAGTATGAAGCGGCCCGGATCACGAATCAACATTCGCATTCGGGGCAACGGCCCTCTGGGTGGCATCTTGGTAGATGCAGGCTTAGATGGCACGGTGCGGGGATATGTAGACAACCCAGGAGTAGAGCTACCTCCCAATGCCAAAGGCAAATTAGATGTGGGTGGTGCGGTTGGTCACGAAGGCTATGTGTATGTCGTGCGAGATGTGGGCTATGGCTATCCCTACTCCAGCACGGTCGAGATTGTCTCCGGTGAAGTGGGAGATGACATCGCCAATTATTTGGTGACTTCGGAGCAAACGCCATCCGCGCTAGTGGTCGGTGTGTTTGTGGGAGCCGAAGGTGTAACCGCAGCGGGTGGCTTGTTGATCCAAGTCCTGCCCAAAGCCGCCCGTGACGAAGAATTGGTTTCAACCCTAGAGTCGCGCATCAGTCAGCTCGCTGGGTTCACCCCCCTCTTGCAAGCAGGCAAAACCTTGCCAGAGATGTTTGAGCAGTTGTTGGGAGATATGGGATTAGAAATCTTCCCAGAAACTCAGCTGGTGCGCTTTCACTGCGGTTGTTCCTTCGATCGCATGTTGGGGGCACTCAAGATCTTGGGAGAAACCGAACTGCAAGACATGATCGAAAAAGACAATGGTGCGGAAGCCACCTGCCACTTCTGTAATGAGGTGTATCAAGCTAGCAGTGATGAGCTGGCACAATTGATCTCAGAGTTGCGAGCAGAGTCTTAACAACAGTCCGGGAGGCGGGAATAAATTTGTGAATAGTGTCATCTAAACCTAAAAATTTGACTTTTTAGGGCTTGAGGAGGGTAGGATGACAACGACTGCATTTGCTTTGGAACAGCCAGAGCAGTGGCAAGGTGAGTTGTTAGGTGGGCTATGACCAGAGATCGCGGAACTCCAGACCGTAGACCAGCCAATCGGCCTCCTCGGCGGAATCAATCAAGCAGGTTGCCCGAACGCCCTCCACTACCTCGCCCTGCATCCACTCCCATTCCCCATCCCACGCTCAGAACGGTGCCCCAAGGTCAGCCTGTGTCGCCTCCGGTGGTAGAGGTGGGACAAGCTAGCTACGCAGTTCCAGAACCTGCGGTGTCTCAGGCAGTCTCACCTGCCAGCACTAGAGTTCGTAAAGGTCTGAAATTGCCTACGAGTTTGCAGTTTTGGGGCTTGACCACTCTGGTTCTGACTGGGGGGGCGGCGGTAGTGTCGGTGGCTTTGTTGGTGCGATCGCCTGCGCTGCCTAATTGCCCGTCGATTTTCTGGCCCATGGCTTCTGCTTCCATGCGGCTCTACTGCGCCCAAGTTGCCGCCAATAAGCAAACCGTGAAGGATTTGCTAGAAGCGATCGCCTTGGTCCACAATCTGCCAGCCAATCACCCCCTGCGCCCAGATATTGACCGCTCAATTCAGCAGTGGGCCTCTGACATTCTCAACTTGGCAGAAAATTCCTTCAACACAGGCAAATTACAAGAAGCCATTGATACGGCGCAGAAGATTCCTGAAGATACAGCTGCTTATAAGCTGGTCAACGAACGAATCGATCGCTGGCAATCGATCTGGCAGCAAGCTGAAGCGATTTATCAAAAGTCAGAAGCGGCGATGCGGCAGCGCAAGTGGCACCAAGCCTTTACTGAAGCCGTACGGCTGCTTTATGTGGGAAATACCTACTGGGAAACCACTAAATATCAAGAGCTGAATGAACGGATTCGGGTGGCGAGAGAAGAAGGCAATAAGTTAGCCAAGGCTGAAGAACTAGCGGATATTGGCGGTCTGGACAATTTGCTCAAAGCGATTAAGCTGGCGGAATCGATTAGCCCCAACAGCTATATCTACAAAGAGGCACAAACGGCGATCGCTAAATTTGGTCGCAAAATGCTGAACTTGGCGCAGGCAACCCTAGAGGAACGCAACGCCACCGAAGCGATCTCTATTGCCCGCAAGATTCCGGAGAGCGCCAACTTAGAGGAAGAAGCCCAAGACTTTATTGATCTAGCAGATGCCCAAGCTCAAGCTTGGCAAGGCACAGTGGCAGACCTGGAAGCCGCGATCGCTCAAGCCCAAAAGCTCGATCGCAAGCGGCCCATGTACGCTAGAGCCCAGCAGTTAATTACTCGCTGGCAACGAGAAATTGAAGGCGTGGCTCACCTGGAGCGGGCCCGTCAATTAGCCCAAGGCGGGAATCTCAATGCCTTAGGGGCGGCGATCGCTGAGGCCAGCTTGGTCAATCGCTCCAATCCCCGCTGGGATGAAGCCCAGAAAGAAATCAGCCGTTGGACCAGTCAGATTGAAACCAGCGAAGATCGGCCTTATCTCGATCGCGCGGATGAATATGCTTTAGCGGGAGATGCCAACTCTCTGCAATCTGCGATTAATGAGGCCAGCCAAGTTGGACCAGGTCGAGCGCTATACAAAGAAGCCCAAGATAAAATCCGCCAGTGGACGCGGGAGATTCAGCGGCAGCAAGACCAACCCTACCTCGACCAAGCCCGTGCCTTAGCCAGCAGTGGAGATTTACCTAGCGCGATCGCCACCGCCGAACAAATTAGCTCCGGTCGGGCACTTTATGGCGAGGCTCAAGATGATATTCGCGGTTGGCGGAGTCAAATCCAAGCGGAGCAAAATTGGCAGGAAGCTCAAAGTTTAGCCAATGCGGCAACCCCCGACGCCTTGGTCGCTGCTATCCAAAAAGCGGATCAAATTCCTGCTTCCAGTGCGCTACGCCTTGATGCCGAGACCGCGATCAATCAGTGGAGTCAGTCGATTTTAGTCCTGGCACAAAATCAAGCCAACTACGACTTGCCCGGTGCGATCGCGATCGCCCAGAAGGTACCCCCTAGAACCGAAGCCTACGCCCAAGCCCAACTACAAATTGGCGAATGGCGGAAGGCTCTCCAGCCCCCCGAACCACCCAAAGTTCTCCTAGAACCCAACCCACCGCAGCAGTAACCTAAACTCCTGCCTGTACCACTTGTTGATAGAACGCCTCTAGGGCTTTCACACAACTGGGGTCATCGTAAAGCTGGTCATGCCCTTGGGTAATCCGCTGTACTATTTCTTGTCGCCACACAGCATTGAGTCCCAGTTTTACGGCGATCGCTACATATTCCTCTGGATTCGCGGCGATCGCTTCTGGGATACCCAACGCTTTCAGAATTCCTGCCGCATGTCGTCCGCGCATAAATTCGCCAGGGCAGGTGACGACAGGTAAGTTACAAGCGATCGCCTCTAAGGTGGTGTTGCCACCCGACCAAGCGAAGGTATCCAAAAAGATATCGGACAGAAGATTGAGCTGCAAATAACTCGTTGGGCCTTGTCTCGGCACCATCACACAATAGTCCTCGCTGTTTAAACCCACCGCAGCAAAGGCTCGTTGGAGACGTTGGCGAAACTTGTCGGTCACAGCAGGACTGAAGTGAGCCAAGAAAGCAAACTGAGCTTGCGGCACTTGCTGGGCGATCGCGGCGAACACAAAGTCGTACTGGGGCAAGTACTTGAACAATGACTGGCAAGACAGATACACCACCGCATCCGATCGCAAGCCAAAATCAGCTCGCGTTTTAGTCAGTTCTGGGATGGTCGGTTTGGCGTAGGCAATGCCAATTCCAGGTAGACGTACCAATTGCTCCGAGTAGTGGGCCTCACCGTTTTCGGGTTCCATCAGATCGCTAGAGAGGAAATAGTCCACCGTCGGTAAGCCTGAGGTGACTGGATGCCCCCAAGTCATGCACTGCACTGGAGCTAAACGCAAACTGGCAATCTGGCCCGCTTTCGGGTGCATACCGATGTCGAGAAATGTCAGCACATGCAAGTCATCATTGAGAATCTGCTGACACATGCCCTCTAAATCCCCAGAG
>DATNPE010000217.1:0-2889 GCA_036703355.1 Allocoleopsis sp.
TTTTAGGTTTTGAGTTAGATAGTTGTGCTTCCACTGTTTGGATATCAGACTGTAAATCATCTTTTGTTTCTTGATCAAATTCAAGATTACTTGCTAATGCTTTAATCTCTGCTAGAAGCTCATTAAGTTGAGCTTTAGTAGTAAGTAGCTGGGACTAATTAAATATAAGATGGCATAGACCCTCTAAACAGAGCTTTCTATCCTTATGCCTGCTCCCATTCGGATTGTCTTAAGCGAGGCAGAAGACTCGATGTTAAGCGAGTTGCGAGTTGCCCAAACGGTGCCGCAACGGACGCGGGATCGCGCCCATATGATCCGCTTAAATGCACAAGGGTGGAACGTCCCTGCGATTGCTGAGATTTATGAGTGTCATGAACATACTGTTAGAGCCACTTTACGACGCTGGCAAGCAGGCGGATTGAGTGGGTTATGGGAAGCACCAGGACGAGGCGTGAAAGCAACCTGGAGTGAAGTTGACAAGCAACTGCTAGAGACGTGGGTTGAGGCAGACCCTCGCACCTACAACAGCACTCAACTCGCCCGTAAACTGCAACAACAAAAGCAAATCATCCTCTCACCCGATTGGATTCGACGGGTGATGAAAAAAAGGGCTTTCGTTGGAAACGCACCCGTCACAGTCAGCGAAGCAAACAGAACTGGCTCCAGAAGCAGTCCAAGCAAGCAGACCTAGAACTGCTGCAGCAAGCCGCACAGGAGCAACACATCGAGCTGAAGTATTTAGATGAATCGGGCTTTTGTCTGTGGAGTCCGGTGAGCTACAGCTACAGTCGCATCGGTCAACAGAAATGCCTGGAGCAAACGCAGCAACGCTATGGGAGTCGGATTAGCATTTTGGGGCTTTGGCAACCCGATGAACACTTCGAGTATGCACTGGTGCAAGGCGGCTTTAAGAGCGCAAGCTACATCAGCGTGATGGATTGGGTTGCTGCAACTGCGGCTGAAACACTCAAACGAACAGGACGACTGACCGTTATCGTGCAAGACAATGGACCGATTCACACCAGTCAACTGGTCCGTCAACGGTGGACGCGGTGGCAAGAGCAAGGATTATTCATCTTCTTTTTGCCTGCCTATTGCTCACAGATGAATCTCATCGAAGGACAGTGGCATCAACTCAAAGCGCATGAAATTTCAGGACGAATGTTTGACAATGAATATGATTTAGCCCTTGCTGTGATGGAGGGCATGGAAGCACGAAGTGAACAAGGTGGATATACGCTAGAGCGTTTTAAGTTTAAATCATCCTAGCTACTTATATCTAACTCTTGTTGCCATGCTGGAAAATCTTCACCGATTTGCCGACCATAAATACGAAGCTTTTGAATAGGGGCTGGGTCGAGAAGCAAAATACTTTTTCGGACAAATTCAACCAAGACTTGCTGATTGGGAATTGACTCTGACTCCAGCATGACTTGTAAGCAGTGTTCCTTAAGAGATGCCTTGGCTGTAATGCTTTTAGGCTCTAATAGTTGATTCATCCAAGCAGCGATCGCTTCTACATTTCCTGTTTTGGCAAGCTCTTTAAGGCTGAGTTGAGAATGGGTCATGACTAGAGTTTTAAGCAAGGGCTGAGTAATATCTTTTTCTAAGGTGCCCTTGTGCAAATCTCAGCTAACAAATATTGCTCAGTTGAAAATAACTTACAAGGAATGAAGCTTTGTAGTAATCTGCAAAACACCAATTTCGATGGGCTTTAGGGAAAGTGAGATGAATTATGTGTATTTGTAATACGGTTCAGTCTGGATTACCAGCTTAGGGATAAATAGCGATCGCTGATTGTTGTTGTTGACTTTGCCCAGGATTGAAAGAGGTTAATATGATGCCGAGATACTGGAAATTTCTGCCTTCTTATCTAGCTGCCATTGTCTATATCAGCTTATCTGGGTTAGTGATCTCTGGATGTACTGGGGCAGCAACTCCTGAGGCCCAAACCAACTCCAGAAGCGCAACGATCGCTACTCAGCAGCAGAACGATTCAGCCAGCCCTGAACGTTCGCCTGAGACTTCTGATCAATTCGGTCTTGAGGAAAATATACCTTATCGGGAGGCGCGATCGCGTTTGATTCAGCAAGGTTGGCAACCCAATGTCCAAGGTGACCCACCCGATCTCAATGATGCCTCTGTTAGAGAATTAGTAGATTTGGGATATGAGGAAGTCAAAGCTTGTTCTGGTACAGGGCTGGGGCCTTGTCGTTTTGAGTTTACGAATGCTAAGGGACAACTGTTAGTCGTGTCAGCAATCACGCAAGGAGCTAGTAATCGGGAGCGCGTGGTTTGGCGTTGGTTTATTGAAGAGAAAACAAGTTTGAGTCGTCATGAGTTACAAATATTTCTTTAGCAATTGACCTAGCACTGAAATACCTCGCTCAATCTCCGTAGGTGTAGAGGAGTAGTTCAAGCGCATGGCGGTGTAGCCTTTTTGGTCGGGGAAGAAGAGAGAACCACAGGACATGACGACTTTTTGGGCGATCGCTTCTTGGCGGATGGTTGCCATTGGTAATTGGGATGGTAGATGCACCCAGAGGAACAGTCCCCCATTCGGCACTGTCCAAGAGGCTTCCTCAGGGAAATAGCGTTCTAGCGCTTGCAGCATGGCGTTGCGGCTTTGCAGATTTTCGGTGCGGAGATGGTTGAGATGCCGCCGATAGTGACCCGACGCCAGATATTCGCTGATAATGGCTTGCGAAACCGTAGAGACATGCAGATCACTCAGCAATTTGCGCTCTACTAAGGGGCGATAATGTTTGCCTGTCACCACCATGTAACCCACTCGCAATCCGGGCATCAGCGTTTTCGAGAAGGTGCCGATGTAGGTGACTAAATCTTGGCGATCGATCGCTTTAATTGGCGCAGGCACAGGCTCAAAAT
>DATNPE010000218.1:0-3464 GCA_036703355.1 Allocoleopsis sp.
GGCACCAAAATTGCGTTGCTTCGCGTATCCTGGCCAAGGATTCCGATACACCTTGCAACCCCAGCTCTCCGAAATTTGGATGGTACTGTCTTGGCTACCACCATCCACCACTACAATCTCATCTGCAAAGGGCAAGCAAGACTGGATTGCATTGGCAACACATTCTTCCTCATTTTGGGCAATAATGACCGTTGAAATTGGGCGATTCAAGATGGTTTGGATCATGTTTCCCCCTAAGATACTATTAATTGAAAAATTTAAAGTTCAATAAATCCTCAATTTTTCCAGTGTTTGAAACTACCACCCTTAGACACAGAATTGATGAGAAAATTACAGATGATTGGAATGCTCGGCAAAAACATTTCGTACCTGGAGAAATGGACTCGCTAAAGACTGAGGCATAAAACTCAAGCCTAGAGCTACGATAGTTCGCAAATTAAACTTTTGCTGTCGGAGCGATCGCAACAAATACGGACGAGCTGCCAGGGGTTGATGATCGCGCAACAAGCCGATTCCGAGCGTTGTATTGGCGTAGGCCCATTCCTGCTCAAAGTAGGTTCGTAACTGGGGTGTGGGAGCATCGGCGATAAAGTGCTCGTAGCAAGCAACACCTGCTTTACCTTTACGAATTTTGGCTTGAGCATTACGATTGCCACTGGTCATATTTTCGGACTGTGGGTGAATGCGGTAGCAAGCCAAACGCTCTGGGCAGTAGTAGGCTCCTCGACCCGAACGACAGGCGAGATAGCTAATGTAGTAGTCCCAAAATACCCCTGCTTCATGGAGGCGTTCCCAAGCTACGGCTTCTCGTCTGATCAGAGCCGCAGACGCAGCAAACACTGAGCGATCGATTAAACCCAATTCCCAAAAAGGTTGATGGATACCTGCTGGCAGTTGATGACGTTTCTCCCGCCGAGATTGCCGCTCTGTGGCTGGGTCATCGATTGCGCCCTCTGAGTTAATGATGTAGTAGTCACAGAAAGCCAAAGCCAAGTCGGGGTTAGCTTCCAGCGGTGGTACCAACTTTTCTAGAAAGTCAGGTCGCCAAACATCATCATCATTCAGGCTCGCGACATATTGGCCTTGAGCTTCTTTGAAGGCATAGGTGGCATTCAAGCCGATGCCTAAGTTGCTGGGATTACGACGGAGACGAATCCGGGCATCTTGGAACGCATCAATGATGGGTTGGGGATGCTCCGGGCTACAGTCATCAGAGACGATGATTTCAAGATTGGTGTAGGTTTGCTGCACGACACTCGCGATCGCCTGCTTTAAGTAATGAGGGCGATTGTAGGTCGGAATAATCACGCTGACGAGCGGTTCTGTGAATTGGGTGGCTGCGGTCATGATGCTGTTTTCTCAATCCTCTCAAAGTTCAATCATCAACTGTGGCTCAGGCACGGACCACTTAGCTAACTGGGCACTTCTTGTTTGAGCCAGTGCTTTTGCTTGCGGAGAGCATGGAGGAGATTTCTCAATGTTTGGTAGCCTTGCGGGCCTAACCACCGCATCGCGGTAATAATCAGACCCAAACGCAGGTAGCTTTTGGTGTAACGCAGTTGGGGGTAATAAGTTAAAGCTTGTCGTCGCAATGTGAGAGCAGTGTCGTAGTCCTTCGCCAGGAGCGGCTTCCAGGCTACTGAGAGATGGGCTCGACCATAAGCTCGGTTTTTCAAATACAGAAGTTTCGGGGAGACATCAGCAAAGGTTTTGTCGATCACTTTCAGACGATGGTTGAGATGGCGCTGCAAGTGATTCGATTTGCTGTTGGCATGTTGGCGATAAAACACCAACGGCTCCTTGACCACCGCAAAGTGATAGCGAGCCGCAATGCGAATCCACATATCCCAGTCTTCAGCCGATCGCAGAGTTTGGTCAAACACTCCCACCGTTTCAAAGCAACTGCGCCGTACCAGGGGAGAACTGCCACAAAAGATCTGGTTTTCTTCGGCGATCGTTTGCCAAATCTCGCCCTCGGCATCTGACATTAACACTTGGTCGGTGAGGTTGCCTGCCGCATCCATATTTACCACCCAAGTATTGACCAAGCCAACGGCTAGATTGGCCTCTAGACATTGCACTTGTTTTTCTAGCTTGGTGGGTGCCCACAGGTCATCGGCATCTAGAAAAGCAATATATTCTCCCTGAGCTTCTGCAATGCCTCGGTTCCGGGCTCCTGCTGACCCTTGATTTTCTTGGGTAATCAGCCTGATCCGAGCATCCGTTAATGCAGATACCCATTCCACGGTGCGATCGGAACTGCCATCATCTACGATCAACAGTTCAAAGTCTGGATAAGTTTGCTCTAGCACACTCGCCACAGTATCGGGCAGGTAGGCGATCGCGTTGTAGGTGGGAATCACGACAGAAACTTTGGGCATAGGTCATCCTCTAGATTGACGACTAGATTGACTAACAGGGTTGAAGCAACAGTTGCTGATAAATTTCCACCAATCGATCATTCAACTGGTGGATGTTGTAGTGAGTTTCTACATAAGAACGACCTGCGTGCCCCATTTGCGGCCAAAGTTCTGGATGCTCCATTAAGTAGCTCAGCTTGCTAGCCAGAGTATCAGCATCTCGCTCAGGCACTAAGAAACCAGAGCTGCCATGTTCGATCAGCTCTGGAATGCCGCTGTGGAATGTGCTAATCACAGGTAATCCCATTGCCATTGCTTCCATCAAAGCCACGGGAATTCCTTCTTGGTCGCCGTCTTGGCTGGTGACACTCGGTGCTAGCAAAATGTGAGCTTGGTTCAAAATCTCCAATACTTCCTGGTCTTGTTTCCAACCCAGCAGCTTCACCCGATTCTGCACACCCAGGTTTTGAATCAAGTCCGATAAAGTGTCTCGCAGTGGCCCATCCCCAACGACGTGATACTCCAGGTTGGGGTACGTTTCGGCTAGTTGCGCCACAGCTCGAATGCCGTACTCAATGCCTTTTTTCTCCACGAGACGGGCGATCGTGACTAAGCGAATGCAACCATCAGCATCCGGTTGGCGCGGGGTAAAGGTAAACTTTTGGCAGTCAATCCCCATTCGATGAACCATAATTTTTTGCGGATCACACCCCAATTCAATCAAGCGTTGCTGCCACCGTTGACTAATCGGTAGAAACAGGTTGCCCATACGAAATAGAGGGTCATAGAGGCGATCGCCAAACAGCTTCAAACTGGTTGTGATATCAAAGCCATGAAAGGTGGTGATCAGTTTACCTCGCAGGGCACCAATATCTCTGAGAAAGGCACTTTGTAACCCACTCCAACCAAAGTGGCAATGAATAATGTCATAGGCTGGCCGCTGTTTGAGTAAGGGCAGGGTGGGGTATAGCAAGCGGAAGGAGGCTGCTTCTTTGCCATACTTCAAGACATTGAGCGATCGCCCTAACAGCACTGGATCTTTGAAGCTATGCATCAACAGCAACCCGCTCCCTTTAACCCATCGCCAAATTTGATTCTCAGGGA
>DATNPE010000219.1:0-4368 GCA_036703355.1 Allocoleopsis sp.
TCTTTTGACCGCTTGCCATCGAGCGATCGCATCCCCGGTGCATTGTGGTTGGACGAGTCAGGCAACCCACAAGCCAGGACATGCATGGTGTGGTGATGTTCATCGGTGGCAAAGATTGGTTGCCGGTGCAGTTCGAGATGCAACCCCTGCCAACCCAAACTTTTTAAGACAGCAGGTTGGGGAACAATGTCATCTGATGCGCTCTCCTGACCATAATCCAGTAGTTTGACAGATGGCGTTGGTTCTCTCATGATCTGTCACAGCTAAAGGGTGTCAAGTGAGCCTAACTAAACCTTTGATTGGTATCAATAGTACCCATCAAAGTAGTAATTGCAGTCATTAGCATGTCTAGGTTAATGGGTTTCGGGAGGTGAATGTGATAGCCAGCATTAAGCGTCTGCTGCTGATTGTGCACTCCTGCATAGGCAGTCAGCGCAATGGCTGGTATCACTCGTTTTTGCTTGACGGGTAAGTTCCGAACTTGCCGTAATAATTCATAACCATCCATTTCAGGCATTCCAATGTCACTAACCAACAGATCAAACTGATTTTGTTCCAGTTGGTTGATCGCTTGTTTAGCAGAAGCAACGGTGGTTACAACCATGCCCTCCTGTTCCAACAATAATTTGACCAACTCCAGAGAATCGTGGTCATCATCGACCACCAGCACTCTAACATTCTTTAAATTCGTGGTTGGAGAGGTCTGCGAAACGGGCAAGGTTGACTGAGATAAGGAGCGCATCAAAGGCAATCGGATCGTAAACGTTGTGCCCTGCCCTTCGCCTAAACTGTGGGCAGTAATGGTGCCTCCATGCAGTTCAACTAATTGTTTAGAAATTGCCAATCCTAATCCTAAACCGCCAAACTGACGGGCAGTAGACGTATCTTGCTGCTGAAATCGTTCGAAGATGTGAGGCAAAAATTCCGGGCTAATGCCTTTTCCAGTATCTTCGATTTGAATTTGGGCATGGGTGCTGTTCTGCTCTAATCGCACCACGACTTGTCCATCTGTTGGCGTAAACTTCACTGCGTTAGAGAGTAAATTCCAGATGACCTGTTGCAGTCTGACAGCATCGCCTTCTACCAGTTGGGGATGGGAAATCAGCAAAACTTTCAGGTCAACGAGTTTGGCTTCGGCTGCAAACCGCACGGTTTCAACTGCGGCTGTAATGACATCTGTGAGCGCGATCGGTTCTAAATTTAGAACTAATTTGCCCTGCATGATGCGAGCCATATCGAGCAAATCATCAATCAACTGCACCAACAGTTTTGCGTTCCGTTCAATCGTCTCTAGCGCCTGTTGGGTCTTATTCGGGTCTAACTTTTGTCCTTGCAGTAACTTTGCCCAACCCAGAATTGGGTTAAGGGGCGATCGCAACTCATGGGACAACACCGCTAAAAATTCGTCTTTGACCCGATTGGCTTGCTCTGCCACTTCCCGTGCTGCTTGCTCTCGTCCCAACAACTGCTCTCGTTCGGTTTCGGCTTGCTTACGCTCGGTAATCTCCTCACAAACAGTGCTGACCCCGATGATGCGATCGCCATCCTTCAACGGTAAAAAGCTTTCAATCCAGGTTCGCTGCACACCGGGCTGTGCTGGAGTCTCTCCCACAATTTCCACATTCAGCAGGGGTTCTCCCGTTGCTAAAATTTGATGCAGAATTGACTCTGCGGCATCGGCAAGGGTCGGCAAGACTTCTCGCACCGTCCGTCCCAGATGGGCTTCAACAGGAACCCCATTGATCTCGGCTAATCGCTGATTGATTCGCACAAAGCGGAGATCGGTGTCGAGGAAGTTTAAGCCAATCGGAGCCGATTGGTAGATGGATTCGATCTCCGCAAGTTGTTGTTGCAGCTGTGCCTGGGTTTCACGGAGTGCTGCTTCTGCCTGCTGGCGGTCTAGAAGTGCCTTTTGCTGTTGGGTGATATCAGTAATACGGACCAGGTTAATGGTGCGATCGCCGATTTGAACTGACTTTGCTGCCAAATTGCCCCAAAAGGAATTGCCCCGACGGGTCACATACTCAATTTCCCCAATCCAAACTCCTGTCTGCATACTGGCGAGGATGTGATCCCGCTGTTCGAGGGTGAAGGGATGACGATGTAAGCTAGGTCCATCAATCCCGATCAACTCATCCTTGCTGCTGGCTTCAAATAATTCGACAGCGCGTTGATTACAGTCCACCGTTCGGAGTGTGCTCGGATCGACAAGAAAAAGAGCATCGGTAGACCCGTTAAAGATCGCCTCATGTAAGGTCTGACTCTGGTGCAAAGGATGAGAAATGGAGGAGGAATTTGACCCGTGAGCCAATGACTGTTGAGACGAGGATGGTTCAAAGTCTTGCACGGTATTACTCAATCTATTGAGGATTGCTATACCCTAATGTAGGTATGCTTCAACCTATAATGCCATATTAGGTTGGTCACGACTGCTCCGTACCCGCACCTTTGACTCCCAGAAGACAGAACAAGCCCTGGCTTCCATCGAGCGCAATGCCCAAGCCCAAACACAGTTGATTGAAGATCTGCTTGACATGCCATTCCATGCCAGATGCAGGTTTGGTTTCCGGTGATCCAGAACGCTAACCAGGCTAGTCGATGTAGTCTCGGATCATATCCGATTTTTCTGCCTCATCCGCAGTAATGGGGCGATCGCCATCTACGGAAAAGGTCTTGCGAGTTTGGATTTTATCTTTGGTAATCGGTCGGTTGCCATCCTCGTAAACCACTGCTTTCACATCCAAATGGCTTGGAGTAATGGGGCGATCGCCATCAATGCCGAGCGTTTGATCCGCCTCTAGTGTACTGGCTACAATCGGACGACTGCCATCGACTTCGATCGTGTCGAGTACCTGAATGTCATCCGCCACAACGGGGCGATCGCCATCAATGGGCAAAATCTTCTGTACCTGAAGATCACTTCCATCAATCGGACGATTGCCATCAACCTGAAGCATCTTGGCCTCTGCTTGATCTGCCCCGGAAGAAGTCAGGGCGCTGTTATCTGGATGCTCCTGTGGTGTACTCACAATGCAAACTCCTAATCTTGATCGCAACTCTTCACATTTAACGGCTGAATTGAGTCGTGAACGACTACCTAATGGTTGGTTTTTGAGCAATTCTGCTGGTGGTCACCGCTGAGTGCTACCTCAAGTGGCGCATGTCTGGGGGTCGCGATCGCTGGGTTTTTGGGCTTGCTCGCCACCGAGCTTTACTCTGCTTCTCCAATGATGGTAAAAGCAGCCCAATCTCTCGGTGCAGGGTGAGTTTTCAGGGTGCTGAGCATCGCCTGTCGGAGGGCTTGAGCTTTGTCAGGGGTCTTTTGGAGGTTCTGGTAAAACGCAGTCATTAACTCGGCTGTGGGAGCATCGGGGACTGCCCAGAGGGAGACCAAAACACTGGGCACACCTGCGGCAATCAAGGAGCGGGATAAGCCAATCACGCCATCCCCGGTAACTCGGCCCCTGGCGGTGTTGCAGGCACTCAACACAACCAATTCTGCTTGCAGTTGCATGTCAAGAATCTCAGCAGCAGTAAGTAATCCATCGTCTGTTTTAGAGGGAGTCAGGGCGATCGCACTGCCTAATCCTTGGATGTCATCGAGTAGACCATGCGTTGCCAAATGAATGAGACGAGCTTGGGGCATCTTTTGGGCGATCGCAGTTTCGGTGCCTTGTGCTCCTGTGATGGCTTTGGTGTTGAGGAGAGTGGCGATCGCCTCTGCTTCTACTTGAGCACCCGGAAGGGGAGACAGGGGTTGTTTGGGTGCTCCAGGTGACAGAGAAACCCTGGGCATGGTGGGGTTGCCCAGGACTAACGCTTCACTGTTGCTTTTTTGCTGGCTCGCTAATTGCTCTCGTTGCTGCCGCGTCAGGGCCAAGACTTGAATCGAAGGAGCTGTCAGAATCGTATGTTTTTGGATGAGATAATCGCCCTTGGCATCCTGAAGCGCAGGAAAAGGCACCTGGAATAGTGGCCCCTGAGGAATGAAAATAACGTGAGCATTCGGGTCTTGAGGCAGCAGGTCAGCGATCGGATCAATCAGCAGTTGATGTAGCGTTGGTAAATCGGGTTGAGGGGGTGAAGTTAAAGGTAGATCCTCACGACTCCGAACGGCTAAGAATTCCTGATGACCCACGATCACGCTTGTTAAAGAAGAGTCGTGCTGTTGCCAGAGCGGGTTAAGGTTCACCTGCCGAAAGCTGACCTTACCATTAGGCTGAATGACCCAAATGTAAAGAGTAGACTCATGAGACTCTCTTCTGGGGAGATGAAAGTCGTCATGAATAATTGAATACTGCACTAAGGTAGCATTCTGAGCTTTAGAAATTTGTTGAATTTGCTGAATATTAGGGACTTTAACTACTA